>CAYZLP010000066.1:1855-10250 GCA_964478635.1 uncultured Caldilineaceae bacterium | reverse complement strand
CCAACGGCTGCAATACGGGCGAATATGTTGCCGGGGAATCGATCACGCTGACCGCATCGCCATCGAGCGGCTGGCGGGTGATTGGCTGGTCCGGCACCAACAACGATAGCAGCACGAGCACGACCAACACGCTCACCATGCCGTCCGGCAACCGAACGGTCACGGTCAATTATGGGACCACTTGCTATACGTTGACGCGAAACCACACGGGCAGCGGGTCCGATCCGGTGGCTTCGCCCGCAAGCTCGAGCGGTTGCAACACGGGCCAATATGTGGCCGGTGAGTCGATCACGCTCACGGCTTCTCCCGCCAATGGCTGGCGCGTTACGGGTTGGTCCGGCACCAACAACGACGGCAGCACGAGCACGACCAATACGCTCACCATGCCGTCCAGCAACCGTACGGTCACGGTCAACTATGGCCCGACCTGCTATCCGCTCTCGCGTACCCACAGCGGCAGCGGCGCAGACCCGATCGCATCGCCTGCGCGGTCGGACGGCTGCGGTACGGGCGAGTATGTTGCGGGTGAAGCCATTAGCCTTACGGCGTCGCCTTCGGCGGATTGGGCCGTTTCCGGTTGGTCTGGGACCGACAATGATGGCAGCACGAGCCTGTTCAATAGCATGACCATGCCGACCCGTGCAGCGACCGTGGGCGTTACCTACGTGCCCGTGACGCAGGAATACTCGCTGTCGCTCTCCTTTGTCGGCAACGGGACGGTTTCCATCAACCCCAATCTGCCGACCTACGCGGACGGTACGCCCGTTACGTTGACGGCCATACCTGACCCGGACTGGCTTTTTGTCGGCTGGAGCGGGAATGCGTCCGGCACGGAGAATCCCTATACGCTCATTATGAATAGCGACAAGAGCGTCGTGGCCACATTCGTACCCGATAGCAGCGCAGGTGAATGCTATGCCCTCCAACTCTCGGTTGAGGGGAATGGCGCGCTCCCAGTGGCTACGCCGGCTCGCTCGGCGGAATGCAACACCGGTGAGTATTTGGCGGGTGAGGCGATTGCGCTCCGCGCTGCACCGGCCCCGGGCTGGCGCGTGGCCGGCTGGTCTGGAACCGACAGTGACGGCAGCACCAGCTCAGTTAACAGCCTGCGCATGCCCGGACGCCAACACACGGTTGGGGTACGCTATGTAGAAGAAGTGACGACGGGGGACGACCGTACGGCCTATTTGCCGCTCGTACGGCGAGATCCCATCTCCATACAGCCGCCATTCCCTGCGCTTGTGAACGGGAACTTCGACAGACAGGGCGATACTTCGTGGCGCATGACTTCGAACGCGGGCATCAATTTTATCGTCGATGAATCGTATGTGGCGCAGGAAATCAACCAGCCATTCAGCGCCCATAGCTCACCGCGGCTTGCTTGGCTTGGCGGTCTGCTCAATGAGCAAACGATGATTTCACAGGATGTCGATTTGACCGGCGGCGATAGCAGCCTACGACTCAGCTTCTACCACTGGATTGCCGCAGAAGAAGGAAGGTGTGGGGATGACCGGGGGTACGTCAACGTGAACGGCGCCACGCTGAAAACATATGACCTGTGTGCCTCGAATAACACAGGGGGTTGGACGCGTACTGAAGTGAGCCTTGGGCAGTACGCCGGTCAATCCGTAACCCTCAGTCTCCTCGCGGAGCAGGATGGAGATCAAGTTAGCAATTGGTATATTGACGACGTCGTGCTTTGTGACGGTACGAGTCGGCATCCATGTGAATAATTGGAAAGACGTTCATCCCAATGAGGTGAGCCATGACCACCTACCTCGATGACAATTCGCGTAGGTTGCTCCATGACCGGTATCGTATCCGTGGCCGTCTGGGGCAGGGCGGCATGGGCGCGGTCTATTTGGCCGATGATACGCGACTGCCCGGGCACAAAGTGGCAATCAAGGAGAATCTAAACACGTCACCCGACGCCCAACGCCAGTTCCAGCGAGAGGCGGTGATCCTGGCGCGCTTGCGTCACCCCAACCTCCCGACGGTGACCGATTACTTCATTGAACCTTCGGGTCAGCAGTATCTGGTCATGGAGTACGTCCGTGGTGAAGATCTGAACGAACGCCTACGCAATGAAGGCCCCATGTCTGAAGCGGAGGCCTTGAACTGCATAGCCCAGTTGCTCTCCGCCGTTCACTATATGCATGCCTGGGAGGACCCGGATACAGGAGAAATCCGGGCCGTCATCCATCGAGACATCAAGCCGGCCAATGTGAAGCTGACGCCGGACGGGCGCTACGTGCTGGTCGATTTCGGTATTGCCAAACTTGCTGCCGGAACGCAAACGGTGGCGAGCGCACGTGCGCTGACTCCCGGTTATGCGCCCCTGGAGCAATACCACGGCGGCACGGATGAACGCTCCGATGTCTATGCGCTCGGTGCGACATTCTATTCTCTGCTTACCGCCCACATGCCCCCCAGTGCCACAAGCATGGCGACCGGTGAGCCTTTGCCGCCCTTGCGGACCTACGATGTCGGCGCATCCAAACAAGTGGATGCTGTGATGCGCAAGGCAATGGCCATCCAACCGGGTGATCGTTACCAATCGGTCAGCGACATGCATCAGGCGCTCTTCGGCGAAGCACTGACCCGCACTCCTAGCCGGGCAACACCCCGCCCCCAGGCCTCGGCGAAAGGACAAGGATCGAAGGGCGCCACCTCACGGCGCGATACCGCGCGGACCTCTCTGGCGGCAACACTCTTGGTTCTCGCCGGGATGATCTTCGTTGGCGGCTGGTGGTGGCTCTCCTCTACGGCACAACCGCCGGCAGTCGTGCTTGTCCCCACCAATACGCCCGCTTTGGTAGACGGCGGTGGCATGCCCGAGACAGTCGGCGGCGCGGGCGAAGCGACGCCCACTGCGACCCCGGAGGGAGTTTCGTTCCAACCGTCCACAGAGACCGTTGCGCCGACACTCGAGTCCACGGAAACGCCGACCGAAACGCCGACCGAAACGCCGACGGAAACGCCGACGCCTACTGCGACAGAGACGCCCACAAACACGCCGACCCACACACCGACCCACACGCCGACGTCATTGCCAACCGAAACCCACACGCCGGAAGCGACAGCCACGTCTTCGCCCACAGTGACGCCGCTCCCCACCCCGGACACGGCGGCGACTGAAACCAGGCAGGCCGCTCTGATCGAAACGCGCGTTGCTGCAACCTTGACGGCCCAGCCCACGCGCACGCCGGTTCCGCCGACCGAGACGCCGCGGCCGGCCACGCCGACTTCGCGGCCAGCGCCGGATACCAGCGCCGTCTACAATCACGTCATGGACCGTTCAAGGGCTTCCTCCGTACATACGGACTATCCGCGTCAGGTTGGGGAACTTACGGCCGGCATACTGGCGCATCTTGGCGAATTTCGTGACAGCGAATCAGGCGTCTCGCCTTCAGAGATGACCGGTGCGCTTTCACGCAATGATGTTGGTGATCGGTTGAATGGGGTGGTACAGGAGATCTGGAAAGATTGGGTGGGTAACGTCGGTTCGGGCAATTCGTACAGCGCTGATCCCGGCAAGGCAGGACTCTCTCCCTTCCGGCAACTGGTTGTTCGTCTGATCCAGGGTCGTCAAGGTCGGCTCGTCCCTTCGCAACAACACGGCCTCCATAACGTGCTGACTCGCCAGGAAAACCCATCGATTTGGGGTCGTGATGTCGATGCTGTGATCGGAGCCGTCAATCGGGAGAGTTTCCAGTGGCCATAGGACAGATCGAGCCCGTGTTTTCGCTTGACAAACAGGGCGTTTCGCCTTTAGAGTGCGGACTACTGTCAAACCTGAAGGGTCGGTTGACCAGACAATGTTCATGGGACTCACCGGCGGATGCCTCATGACGACACACACCCGTAGCACTTTGCTCCACGACCGGTATCGGATCCTGCAACCCCTGGGAAGGGGGGGGATGGGTGCGGTCTACCTGGCCGATGATACGCGCCTGCCAGGTCATAAGGTAGCGATAAAAGAGAATTTGAATGTTGCGCCCGATGCACAGCGCCAATTTCAGCGCGAAGCGGTCATTCTGGCGCGCCTGCGCCATCCGAACTTGCCGACCGTGACCGATTACTTCATTGAGCCGGGCGGACAGCAATACCTGGTAATGGAGTATATCCGCGGCGAGAATCTGAGCGAGCGATTGCATAACCGGGGACGTATGCAGGAAAATGAGGCCATTGCCTGCATGGCGCAATTGCTCTCGGCCATTCACTATATGCACACGTGGCGAGATCCGGACACCGGCACAGTCCGCGCGGTGATTCATCGGGACATCAAGCCTGCCAACGTGAAGCTTACCCCGGACGGTCGTTATGTTCTGGTTGACTTCGGCATTGCCAAACTGTCTGCCGGTACGGAAACTGTCGCCAGCGCGCGGGCCCTGACCCCGGGTTACGCGCCCTTGGAGCAATATCACGGCGGCACCGATGAGCGTTCTGACGTCTATGCCCTGGGGGCAACGCTCTACTCGCTTTTGACCGGGCGCATGCCGCCAAGCGCAACCGGCATGGCGACGGGCGAGCCGCTGCCTCCGTTCAGGGCATTCGATTTATCCGTTTCCAAGTCGACCGAGGCTGTCGTGCGCAAGGCCATGGCGGTGCGACCGAATGAGCGTTACGCAAGTGCGGCCGGGATGTACCGAGCCTTGACCGGTAGAAGACTGGGCGCGCAGCACGAGAATGTGGACGTTGCCTCGGCTCGCGGAGGGGCCGGCGCGGCCGCACGGCGCAGAACCCCAGTGGTCGCAGGGTTGTTTCTGCTGGCTACAATTGCCCTGGTGGGCGCCTGGTTTGTGGTCGTTTCTTCCTCTAGTAAGCCTGACGCCAACATGGCTGACGACGGCGAGGCTGCTCCAGGCGTGAGTCTAGCTGCTGCCGGCCGGGGCAATGGGCCTGACGGACCAGAACTGGGAGACTCCTTGGTCTTTGGCGGCGGGTCTACGCCGACGCGGGCGATTGCCGATCCCACTCTCTTCCCGGTAACGGAACTGCCTGTCGTGGCCGAGCGTGGTGTGATTACTGCTGCTGAAACGTCCACTCCAGCTTCAACCCCGAGCCCAACACTGCAAAGCACTGCCACAGAAACACCCACGGCCAGCGCGACGCCGGCACCGACGGAGCCGGCAACAGCCACTGCTGAACCTTCCGCTACGGCAACGTCTACGGCGGAGGCGCCCACGGCAACCTCGACCGCCACGCAGACACCTTTGCCGACGGAGACTCCTCCTCCAACAGCGACATCAACGCCTCTGCCCACCGACACGCCTGTTCCCGCCACATGCGGGCTGCCCGTAGATGCCCAGCTGGCGGAAGCATGGTCACAAGCTGAACATGGCTGTGCACTGGGTCCAAGCTTTGTCACTTGGGCATCCTATACGCCGTATGAGCGCGGCTTTGTGGTCTGGCGCGAGGATAACCGCAAGATCTATGGCTATTTCGACGGCAATGGCTGGTTGGCGGTCGATGATGTATGGGATGGTAGTTCAACACCGCCTTCCAGGGGCAGTCCGCCGGCCGGTGGCCTGCAGGCGCCGATCCGGGGAACCGGCTGGATCTGGCATACGAACGACGCGTTCTATCACAATCTAGGGTGGGCTACGGCCGACCAATCCGGCTTCTGTGCAATAGTTCAGAATTTCGAACAGGGTCACATCCTACGCAGTAGTGACGCCGGTCAATGCCACAGTACGCACCAGAATCCGCATCGTACGCTGGACTATCTTTTTTACGGCGCCACGAACGTTGGGGGCTGGCAGCGTCTGCGCTAGGTTGCTTCCAGAACACGTATTCACCGAGTAGTGTACTCGTGACCATCGAGCGGGAGTATTCGTGGAACGAACTAAATGGTTGAAGACCGCCATCCTCATTCTGGTGTTGCTCCTGTTGACGCTAAGCGTGGCGCGTTTCGTGCATTTGTGGTCTTTGCGCCCTGTTGAGCAAACCAGCAGTGAGTTCCTGGATGCCTTGGTTGCCCTGGACTATGATATGGCATTTGCCATGAGTGACATTTCCTTCAAACAGCAAGTGGGCAGTGCAGCCGTGCTCCAACGTGAGTTGGAGGCCCAGGCGCTTAACCTCCAACGGTGGCGAATCACGGAGCGAAGTCGGGAAGAAAACAGGGCGGAAACGGCAGGGACGACCCGTTTTTTGGATGGCCGTAGCGGTGTATTCCAGGTACGGCTGAAGCAAGAGGCCGGTCGCTGGCTGGTGATTGGCTTCGCCGTCAGGCCTGACAACACAGAGTAAAGAATGCAATAATCCCCAAATATTGGATCGAAATTGCAATGGACAAGTTATCGGACACGATTGGACCGTATCAGATTCATGAAGAGATTGGCCGCGGTGGTATGGCGATCGTTTACCGGGCCACGGAAATCGCAACCGGGCGCATGGTAGCCTTGAAGGTCTTGCCTCCCCACCTTGCGCATGATCAACGGTATTTGCAGCGATTTCTCCGTGAAGGGCATCACGCAGAAAAGCTGGACCACCCCAATTTGGTCCGCATCTACTCTGCCGGTTCCTCGGCTGGCTATCACTACCTTGCCCTGCAGTATATTGACGGACCGACGCTAACTGAGTATCTACGTGCACAACCGTCACTCCTTGAGCCGCGAGCTGTGGTGGATATTCTTGCGCAGGTGGCGGCCGGACTGGACTATGCCCACAGCCAAGGATTTCTGCATCGGGATATCAAGCCGGGGAACATCTTACTTACGCAAGAGAACGTTGCGTTGTTGACCGATTTCGGCGTGGCCAAGGTCTTCGATGACGACATGACCGCCGTTACGCAAATCGGCTCCACTGTCGGCACGCCCGCCTTCATGTCACCTGAACAGGCTCGCGGCGCAAAACTGGATCACCGGGCGGATATCTATAGTCTGGGCGTTGTGGCATACACGATGCTGGCTGGAAAAATGCCATTCAATGCTGATAGCCAGCCGGAAATGTTGCACAAGATTGTCTATGATGCTCCCCGACCGGCCCAGGAACTGAATGCGTCAATTCCGCCCGGCATGCTCTATGCATTGGATCGGGTTCTGGCAAAAGATCCGCCCATGCGTTATGCATCGGCAAGCGCTTTTGCGCAGGCGCTGGAAGAAGGATTGACCTGGGTGCCGTCGGATGATCGCTGGCCTGCTGTATCCGCAGCCAAGCCCCCCGGAGATGAAGCGATTCGTGAAGACGGTCAGGCGCGACGTCGTTGGTTGGCGCCGTTGCTGTTGTTGATGATGGCGGCTTTGATCGGCGGTGCATTTTTCTTGTTGCGGGGCAGCCAATTGTCCAACCTCGGCGGAGCCGATCAGCTTGCGGATGTAACAAGGGACGATCAGTCTGTCGATGTGCTCACCTTGCGTACATTTCAAAATGACGACTCAGCTTTTGAAGTGAGTGTGCCGTTCGCTTGGTCTTTAACAGAGCAGGCGAACGGCAATGTGCAACTTTTCAATTTTGATGCGCCTGATCGTATTGCACGACTCTTCATTGCCACACTACCCAAGATGGATGCCCCTTCTCAGGATGGAGCAACAAGTGACAGCGGTCCGCACATCGATAACGCCTTGGAGCGCCTAGACCTGCCGTATCTTGATCTCCAGCCTTCGGCTGAGGCTACGTGGTTGTCGAGCGCCAACGGAGAAGATATGGCCCAAGAGTGGACCGCCGTCTGGCTCGGCCGACCGGTGCTGCTCCGGCTGGCTTGGTTTTCAGGCCGTGGAGATGGCGATTTCTTGATTGGCACCGTGGTCGAGGAGAAGGATGCTGCTCGTTTTGCGCCGGCTCATGCCGCAATTGTCGAAAGTTTTGCCATGACTTCCGGTGAGAACATCGCCATGGACGCCACGGAGACGTCACCTCGAACGGCCGAGGAAATCGAGGATTCGTCAGAAGGTGCATTAGGCGGCACTGATGCCTCCATCGATCCGCCTTCCCTCGCGATCACGCCTACGGTTGGCATAGAAGGTTCACCTACGTCAACTGCCCGAGGGGGGCAAGCGTCTGTTGTCGCGCCAACATCGACTGCGTTTGTTGACGCCGTAACATCGACGCGCACACAGACGCCAACGGCCGGTTTCCAAGCCGGCGCCGCCGACGCCGCGCTGACCGGAAGCGGCATTGTCAGTGCCTTTGCCCAAATGCTGCAGGATGTGCAGACCCTGGCGCCGGTTTTGACAGAAACGCCCAGACCGACAGCCCGGGCGACCCATACGCCTACCTTCCAACCGACTGTCGCTGCTTCATCCACCGCAACCGCTACGGCGATCCCAACGTTGACCTCGACAGCAAGCGCCACGGCGACTGCCACAAACACGCCGACAATCCGGCCTACGGCAACCCAGATGCCCACATCTACGCCACTGCCTACGAATACGCCAACAGCGACCGCAAC
>CAYZLP010000066.1:0-1818 GCA_964478635.1 uncultured Caldilineaceae bacterium | reverse complement strand
ACGCCGACCCAGACCGCCACCCAGCGGCCCACATCGACGCCCGTGCCCACTCATACGGCAACGTCGCTACCAAGTCCTACACCCATTCCGACAAGAACGCCTACGCCCACGCCAATAGCTACGCCCACACCCCGTCCAACCAATACTCCTACGCCGACCGCAATCCCAACCGAGCCGCCACCGACTGCCACGGTCGAAGCGACCACAGAATTTGATGGCCAGGTTTCACCCGGCTACATCACCAGCTTTGAACCTTTTGGCCGCTGGCGGATTGGCGACCAGAAATGGGCGACATTTGCTCCCGCAACCGATCTGTTTTGGGAAGGCAGCGCAGCCGGGCGCATTACATACGATTTCCCGGCCAGTGCAGGATCGAATGATTTCGTGGTTTTTCTTGCGGAGCCGCCAATCCCGTTACCCGGCAGCGCCGATTCGCTCACGATCGAGGTGTTCGGGGACGGGTCTGACAACTATCTCAATACGTGGATTGCCGACAGCGCCGGCCATATTTGGCAATTTTCGTTTGGTCAGATTTCCCATGAAGGATGGGCGCCCATGACCACGTCCTTAACGCCGAATCAAGACTGGCCCAATGGACCGATTCAAGGAGATGCAGTCACTGCGCTGACGCCGCCACTGCGTCTCTTCGCGTTGGTGGTAGATGGCAATCGGGAAGGCGCCGACAATCGTGGCGAAATCGTTCTGGATGCAATTCGGCCCGGAATGGGTCAGGGTGCGGGCGTTGCGATTGACGCACCACCCGCTCCAACGCCGGTAGCGTCGACCGCAGAGGCAGCGCCAATTCGTGATGTCAGCGGTCGTATTGCCGTTCCCATTTTCAACGGCTCTGTTATGGATACCTACGTATTCAATGCCGCCGATGGCGCTGTATTGAAGATGATACCCAACATGCGGCAGCCTGATATCAACGGATCGCTCCTTGTAACAAACGGCCACGGCGGTGGAACCGACAGTATCTTCCGCATGGGGGTGGATGGCGCCAATCAGCGTCAGGTCTCAATTCATCCGGAAGACAACTGGCCTCAATGGTCGCCGTCGGCGGACAGTATTGTGTACGGTTCTACCCATCAAGGCGATGGCCGCTGGCGACTCTACTGGCAGGTAGATGCCAGTGACATATTCGATGCTCCGCCGATGTCCTACAGCGGACGCGAGATTTTCGGCCAGTTCCCCGTTTATCTGGATAACTGGCGGATCGCGTACCAAGGCTGCAATACATGGGCAGGCGGCAGCTCGTGTGGTATCTACACGACCGACACCTCCGGCGGCCAACCTAATCAGGTCACAACGAGCACCGACGATATACCCACCGGCAACGTGGGCAATCAGATCCTTTTCATGTCCAAACGCGACGGTGATTGGGACATTTACCTAGTCAATTGGGACGGAGGCGGACTCCGTCAACTGACCAATGATCCGGGCGTCGATGTGTTGGCAACGGCTGCGCCCGGTTATGGTCAGATAGGCTTTGTCAGCAATCGCACTGGCTCTTGGGCCGTCTACGTTATGAACGTCGATGGTGGAGAGGTGCGAAAACTTTTCGATCTTCCCGGTGGTTTTGGGAGTGGGGAATTTGATGTATTGCGCGAACGCATCAGCTGGGGACCCTAACAACTGAATGAGGATTTGCGCCGGAGTTCATCAGGCGTCAGGCGGAGCGGTCAAAAATCAATGCTGTATGGCATCTGACTGACTGCGGCAATTGCATCGAGTATATTTTGTTCTTCTGCGTCGCAATGTACTAGCCAGCCACCCGCATGTGATTGCTTTCCAGCTTACTCAAGGAGCCCACTCATG
>CAYZLP010000065.1:0-11690 GCA_964478635.1 uncultured Caldilineaceae bacterium | reverse complement strand
GCAATTCGGCAACGGCTCACCCTTCAGCCCTGCGATCAGATTCTCAGCCGCAAGGAGGGACATCTGCTCCCGGGTGCGCTTGCTGGCGCTGGCGATATGGGGCGCAATGATGAGGTTGTCCAGCTCCAACAGGGGGCTGTCCATGGGCAGCGGCTCGGGCTCGGTGACGTCGAGCGCCGCCGCAAAGATCTGTCCATCTTTCAGCGCATGGTAGAGCGCCTCCATGTCTACTACCGGGCCACGGGAGGTATTGACGAGGACCGCTTCGGGCTTCATCTTGGCGAAGGCTGCCGCGTTCATCATGTGGGTTGTCTCGGGGGTGAGGGGCGGGTGCAGCGAGATGAAATCCGCTTCTTGGAGGAGGGTATCGAAATCCACTGCGATGACCCCATCAGGTACATCGTCCTTGGGTCGCGGATTGTAGTAGATCACGCGCATGCCGAACCCCAAAGCACGGTTGGCAACCGCTTGTCCGATGCGTCCGAAGCCGACCACACCCAGCGTGGCGCCGGCGAAGTCAGCGCCCAGCAGCAGGGATGGCTCCCAGGTCTTCCAGTTTCCCGCCCGCACATAGCGATCGGCTTCCACGATGCGGCGCGCTGCGGCCATCAACAGCGCGAAGGCGAAATCAGCCGTTGCGTCAGTCAGGATTCCGGGTGTGTTTCCCACCGGAATGCCTCGATCGGTGGCGGCAGCGACATCGATATTGTCATAACCGACTGCGTGGTTGCTGACTACTTTCAGTTGTGGGCCGGCCGCATCGAGAAGCTCACCGTCAATCCGATCTGTTAGTAGACATAATATTCCATCAATCCCGCGCACACGTTCCAGCATGATAGAACGGGCAGGCGGGATCGGATCCGTCCAGAGATCGACTTCGCAAAACTCTTGGACCAGACGGAGTCCAGGCTCCGGGATGATGCGGGTGATGAATGCCTTCGGTCTGCTCATAATCTGAATTCCTCCTGTCAGACAGTTCGTGATTTTCCCTCATTATGCGAGAGCGGGAGAGATTTGTCGACCTGCGCTGATTTGATCCTAACGCCGGGCAGGCAGGTCGGCAACTTGGACCATCCATCGGCCCCAACTATAATGATGATCGTTTGTTCACTCATTCCAGAGCTTACCCAGCACGAGGCACATTTTGACCGATCTGCTCTCCTCCGTCGATGGACTCTTGATCGATATCGACGGCGTATTGACCCACGGCGAAGAGGTGATCCCGGGCGCGACGGAAGCCATTGCGGCTCTGCGCGCCCGGCGCATTCCCTTCCGCTTTATGACGAACACCACCATCTACTGCCGCTACACCTTGCTGGAGCGGGTGAAGAGCCTTGGCTTCGATATTGCCATTGAGGAACTCTTTACGGCGACCTATGTCGCGGCGAACTACCTACGTGAGCAAGGGGCGACGTCTTATTATCCGCTTCTCTTGCCCGATGCCCAGCTGGAATTTGAAGGCATGGACGTCGATGAGGAATCGCCGGAATATGTGGTGGTGGGAGATATGGGCGCCAGCTTTAATTTCGCCCGCCTCAACCGCGCGTTTCGTGCTTTGATGGGCGGCGCCCAACTGGTTGCGCTGCACAAGAAACGTTACTGGCGTACGCCCGATGGACTATTTCTTGACGCGGGCCCTTTCGTGATGGCTTTGGAGTATGCCGCCACCACGAATGCGATCGTGGTCGGCAAGCCGAGCGAGGCCTATTTCCAGATGGTGCTTGATGATCTCGGATTGCCTCCCCATCGGGTGGCCATGATTGGCGACGATGTGGAGATCGATGTCAAAGGGGCCAAGGCCATGGGGCTCCAGGGGTGGCTCGTCAAGACGGGGCGTTTCCGGCGCGAGGATTTGGGCCGCGGCATTTGGCCCGATCAACTACTGGAAAGCATTGCCGATCTAACGGCATGAAGAATAGGAACCCATCATGACTGCAGTAATCCTCTATGACACAACCTTGCGGGATGGAACCCAGGGCGAGGGTGTCTCTCTGAGCTGTGATGACAAATTGCGCATCGCTCGCCGGCTCGATGAGTTCGGCATGCATTACATTGAAGGCGGTTGGCCTGGCTCAAATCCCAAAGATATCGAGTTCTTTGAGCGTGCGCAGACCGAGCTGGATTTGGGGCATGCCCGCCTGGCAGCCTTCGGCTCTACCTGCCGGCCGGAGGTTGACCCGGCCCAAGATCCACAAGTCAAGCTTCTACTCGATGCAAACACACCGGTCGTGACGATCTTCGGCAAGTCCTGGGACCTACATGTAACCGAGGTTCTGCGCACCGATCTGGAAGAGAACCTGCGCATGATTCGCGATACGGTCCGGCATTTGAAGGACCATGGGAAGGAAGTGATCTACGACGCCGAGCACTTCTTCGACGGCTATGCCGCCAATCCCGAGTACGCGCTGGCGACGCTGCAGGCCGCAATCATCGGCGGCGCGGACAGCGTCGTGCTCTGCGATACCAACGGCGGTACCATGCCCTGGCAGGTGGCGGAGGCCGCGCAGACCGTCCGGCGTGAGGTATTGGGGCAGGATGCCGAGGACGGCATGGAGCCGCCAGCGGCCGGTGTCGTGCTTGGCATCCACGCGCACAACGACAGCGAGATGGGGGTGGCCAATTCCCTGGAGGCGGTCCGGGCCGGCTGCACCCACGTCCAGGGGACGGTGAACGGCTATGGAGAGCGCTGCGGCAACGCCAACCTGATCAGCGTCATTCCCGACCTGCAACTGAAGATGGGCATGTCGTGCGTCCCCGACGAGAAGCTGCGGCAACTCGCCGAGCTGAGCAATTTCGTCAGTGAAATCGCCAACCTCAATCCCGACGATCATCAACCCTTCGTCGGTCACAGCGCCTTCGCCCACAAGGGCGGGATGCATGTGAATGCCGTTGAGAAGTACGTCATGAGTTACCAGCATATCGATCCGGTTTTGGTCGGTAACGAGATGCGCGTCGTGGTCAGCGAACTGAGCGGCAAGGACAACATCGCCATCAAACGGCGCGAATTTGGCCTGGATGGTCTCAGCCGGGATGAAGAGCGGGCGGTCCTGCACCAAATCAAAGAGATGGAAAACGCCGGCTTTGCCTTTGAAAGTGCGGAGGCAAGCGTCGACCTCATGCTGCGCCGCTTGCGCCAGGGATATGCGCCGCTTTTCGAGCTAATCGACTACACGGCCGGGGTCGAGCACCGGGCGGGCCGGGGCATGTTTGCTGAGGCCACGGTCAAGGTCCGGGTCGGTGACCGGATCCTTCACGAGGTGGCCGAAGGCAACGGCCCGGTCAACGCGCTCAACCTTGCCCTGCGCAAAGCCTTGCTCCAATTCTTCCCGAATCTGGAAGCCGTACACCTGACCGATTACAAGGTGCGCATTCTGGACGGCCGCAGCGGCACGGCCGCGGTCACGCGCGTTCTTATCGACTTTTCTGATGGTGAGCGTCAGTGGACGACCGTCGGCGCCAGCCCGAATATTATCGAAGCCAGCTGGACGGCCCTAGCGGATGCGGTGGAGTATTATCTGTTGACGGAAATTGAAGGAGAGGCGAAGGTGGAGGCTAAGGTAAAGGTAGGGGCCTAGGCCCGATGCCAGAGGCGAAGGTAAGCGTCTTGGCTTGAAGCCAATGGCCGAGGTGCGTTTCCGTTTCGATTCCCCTCGCCTGAGTTTTCGCCTTGCTACTCAAACAGTCGACTCAACGCATACTCAAAGCCCGGCAGCACGGTTTCGCCGGTCAGCGTGTCGGTCACCTGGAGTACGGTGGCCGAGCCGTCCGGGCGGTAGACGGTGACGGTGCGGGTCTTGGGCTCGACGACCCAAACTAGTAGCGCGCCGTGCCGCAGCCATTCCTGCACTTTGTCCTGAACATCGGGCGCGCGGTCGTGGGGCGAGACGACTTCGACCGCCAAATCCGGCGCGCCGGGGAAGTAGCCCCGTGGCGGGTAATGCGGCATGCGCGCCTTGCTGACAAAACTCGTGTCCGGCGCCAATACAGTATCCGGGTTTTCCGCTAACTTGAAGCCCGTTTCGGCCGCAAAGAGCGTGCCGAGATCGTGCTCTTCGATAAACACGCCGAGACGAATGCTTAGGCGCATGGCAATTTTGCCGTGCTCACTGCCAGCGGGGGACATCATGGTCAGTTTGCCCTTTTTCAGTTCGTAACGGTGAACATTCTCAACAGACAGGGCAGACAATTCCTCCGCCGTGTAGAGCCGGTCCAGGTCAATTGTCGATGCGCCTTCCGGAGCCGCCGTTTCAGGCGTAGCGGTCATGTTTTGCCTACCTTTGCAGCTCTATCAACTCAGCCAAAGTTAACTTATCATAGCACAATTGTTCGTATCGTTCAATCATCTTTCTCACAGTTCAGCTTTTTCGGGAGGAGCGTTTTAAGCCATGTCGACCACAACCGTTAACGGTCACAAACTCAACAAATATTCCAGCCGCCTGACCCAGGTGCGTTCCCAGGTCGGTTCCCAGGCCATGTTATATGGTGTGGGCCTCACCGAGGAGGACATGCAGAAGCCCCAGGTCGGCATTGCCAGTATGGGCTGGGAGGGCAACACCTGCAACATGCACCTCAACGCGCTGGCCCGGCGCGTGAAGGAAAGCGTGCAGGATGCCGGGCTGGTGGGGCTCATCTTCCATACCATCGGCGTAAGTGACGGCATGTCCATGGGGACAGAGGGCATGAAGGCATCTCTGGTCTCGCGCGATATTATCGCCGATTCGATCGAAGCGGTCATGCGCGGCCAGTGGTACGATGCCAATATCTCCCTGCCCGGTTGTGACAAGAACATGCCCGGTACCCTCATGGCCATGGCCCGCTTGAACCGCCCGAGCATCATGATTTACGGCGGCACGATCAAGCCGGGGTTCCTTAACGGACGGAAGTTGGACATTGTCTCGGCTTTTGAGGCGTACGGCCAGTTTTTGGCCCACGACATTGATGAGGAAGAGCTAAAGGCCGTGCTCAAGAACGCGTGTCCGGGTGCGGGGGCATGTGGCGGCATGTACACCGCCAATACCATGGCCTCCGCCATCGAGACCCTGGGCATGAGCCTGCCCAACAGCTCCTCCTATCCGGCCGTTAGCCAGGAGAAGACCGACGAAACGCTCCGGGTCGGCGCGGCCATCCGCCACTTGCTGGAAGAGGACATCAAGCCCCTGGACATTCTGACGCGCAAGGCCTTTGAGAATGCCATTACGGTGGTGATGGCCCTGGGCGGCTCGACCAATGCCGTCCTTCACTTGCTGGCCATCGCCAAAGCGGCCGACGTACCTCTCGCCATCGATGACTTTCAGGAGATCTCTAGCCGGGTGCCCTTCATCGCCGATCTGAAACCCAGTGGCCAGTACGTCATGGAAGATCTCCACGAGGTGGGTGGTGTCCCGGCCGTCCAGAAGCTACTCCTGCGCGAAGGGTTGCTCCACGGAGATTGCCTCACGGTAACGGGCAAGACCCTGGCCGAGAATCTGGATGAACTGCCCGATTTGGCCGAGGGACAGAAGATTATCCATCCGCTCGCCGATCCCATTAAGAAGACGGGGCACCTCAATATTCTCTACGGGAACCTGGCCGCGGAGGGGGCGGTGGCCAAGATTACGGGTAAGGAGGGCGAACGTTTCTCCGGCCCGGCCAAGGTTTTCGATTCGGAAGAGGATACGCTAACCGGCCTCGAGGAAGGCAAGGTCACCCATGGCGATGTGGTCGTGATTCGCTACGAAGGCCCCAAGGGCGGCCCCGGCATGCGCGAGATGCTGACCGTCACGTCGGCCATCATGGGCGCGGGGCTGGGCAAGAGCGTGGCCCTCATCACCGATGGACGCTTCTCCGGCGGTACCCATGGCTTCGTCGTTGGGCACATCACGCCCGAAGCCCAGACCGGCGGCGCCATCGCCCTGCTGCAGGACGGCGACGTCATCACGATTGATGCCGTGGAGAACACCATTAGCGTGGATTTGAGCGATGAGGAGTTAACGCGCCGCCGTGCCGCCTGGTCCGAACCGGCGCCCCGCTATACCAAGGGCGTTCTGTACAAGTATATGAAGACTGTCTCTTCGGCGTCCGAGGGCTGCGTCACCGACGCCTAACCGGCCGGAGCAGAGAGGTCTGACGTTTGAAAAAGTCAGACCTCTCCCGCCACGCGGCCTATTGCGGCTCCGTGAGGAGTTGGTCCGCTGGCACCGTGACTTCTACCAACGTCACTGCGCCGTTGCGGGCGAAGAGCGCGCCGCTGGTTGCCTTGTCCAGCTGTGGCCCGTCGATGGTTTCCGAATGGCCCTCTGCATAGGAAACGTGCAGGGCCGCCCGGTCGCCGCAGCGGTACAGGACCGGCGTCTGGCAAACGGTAAAGGCCAGCGAATTTTCCGGCAGCTGTAGCGTCTGCTCGCGGTTTTGCGCATCTATGTAGGCAAACGAATCCGCCCGGTTGGTAAACTCCGCAGCGCGCAGCAACGTCGGGTCAAACCGTACACAGCCCCCTTCGACAAATACACCGAGTTCACCCCGCCTTGTCAGGATTTCCTCCTTCACCTGACCGGTCATGCCCGGCTGGCGTGCGCCGCCGCCCATAGGAGTATGAGAATACGGGTCGGTCGGGAAGGCACCGTATTCGGCCGGCGATTTGTTGAAGCCCAATCCCCGGCGGATATCGTAATAGGCCGCTGCCAGTCCGGTAACGACCGCGGGTGCTGCGCCTTGCGCCACGGCAGCCGTATGGCATTCCTGCACGGCCAGCAGCAGCTTGGAAACCATGTGCCAGTAGACACTGCCCAGTCCCTCAAAGGCGAAGAACGTGCCGGATCGGCCCGTGAAGGCCCGATGATTGAAGGTGCGCTCGAAGAGTTCCAGCACGAAGTCGCGCTCCGCCTCCACAAGGGGCGCCAATGACGCATCGTGCATCAACGCATCAAGGGTGTCTACCACATCATTGGCATTGCGAAAGCTGCCGTTGAAGTGATAGTCACCGGCAGCGTCGCGCACGAGGAGGCGCCGGTCGTCCGCTGCGTCCAAGGCCGCAACCAGCGCGGAAGCGGCTACGGCGTCCGCTTCGACCCTGTTCTTGACCAGAAAGCCGGGCAGGGTGCGGTTCGGGTAGAGCATGTAGGTCTGCTGATCGGGGCGATAGAGCGCACTCTCCCGCATGGCGTTGAGCAGCGCCAGGGACGCTTCCGCATCCAACAAGCCGGACGAGAGGATCGCTACCTGGCCTTCCAACATGGGGTAGAGCTCCTCCACCAGCGCTTCGCCCGCCGTGACGTGGAGGATATTGTAGGCTTGGTAGAGTCCGTCGCTGCGGCGATTGGCCAGCAGCGTTTGATCGATGTAGCGCAGCGCCTGGGTCAGGAAAGCTTCCAGACGATCGGTCGTGATCACTGCGTTTGTCGGGGGCCAGTCGGCCGCATAGACCGCTGTCCGGTAGCGGGTTGCCGCTTCGCCCAGCGCATCCATCACCGCACGCCGGCCTGCGCCCGTAAAGCCGCTTTCCAACTCGGGAGCGTGAGCGACCAGGATTTGATGGACGCGGGCAAACAGTTCGGCCAGTGCGCCATTTAGCGTGATGGTTTCGGATCGACTGCCGTCTAGCTGCCCAAGCCAGTAGGCGAGGAAGCGACGCAGGTAGGCCGCCGTGACGACCGAGAGCCCTTTGCCGACGAGGGCGTTGTTGGCATCGTTCCATTCGGGCCGCTGGGTATTCATCCAGATGCCGCCCTCCGGCACGAGATTGGTCAACTTGGCCAGCAGCAGTGAGAGCAGCTTCTCGTCCAAGCCAACATGGAGGATTTGGCCGGCTGCATCGCGGCGCAGGCGGCCGTCGGTACCCATGGCGGCAACGCCGGCTTCGATGGCGTTTTCCTTCTCCCAGTCGAAGTCGATGGTGTTGTACCAGTCTTCCAGCATCTCCCGGTAGGAACGGAGACGATAGGGTACATCGGCATAGGTGAAGATGGGACGCTTGCGCAGAGTGGCCAGCGCGCCGGGCTGAACCTCGTCGGCGATCTCCAGCAGCTTTTGCAGGTAGATGATCTGGTGATCGCTCCAGTAACCGATGTTCGCCCAGGGGTTGTCGGGCTCGGGAACCTCCCACTCGATCCCGGCCCGGGTCACCCGATAGGGGTTGTAGCCGTCGGCCGTCGTGGCGTTGAGAAACTTGACGACCAGGTTTGCCGTATAGCCCGGAAAGCTGAGCGCCAGCGGCTCCCAGTTCTGGAAAATATCGCGCCAGTTGCCCTGGTAGTCGAGCCGCGGCGAACCGTCCGGATGGCGTAGGTTGATGGCAAAGCGATTCCAGGGACGGCTGGGGTCGCCGTGGCGGCGGCTGAAGATCAGGGGCAGATACTCGTAACACAGCCGGATCAAAGCTGGATTGTCGGTTTCCGTGGCCTTTGCTTGAAGTTCATGCAGCTGGCACCGTTCCGGCAAACTTGCGAACCACGAACTCTGGCGGGTCACGACGTTCCGATTGCGCGTCGTGGCGAAGTCAACGAAGTCCCCGCGTTCGATCCAGTAGCCATCGGCAAAGATCCCGCCGCGCATAATGTTGAACAGCACATTGGCGAAGTGATGGGCCGAGACTGCCCGGTCGGCTGAATGTTCCAGCCCATCAGCCGAAGCAACGTATTTGACCAGATCCCGCGTTCCCTGATCGATGTCATCATTCAGGCGCGCGACGAGCTCCGCCGGGGCCCCTTGCAGCTGGCGCTGTAGGCGGACAACGGCTGCGCTGTCCTGATTCACGTCGGCGACGATCTGCCAGTGACGGATAGCGCCAGGCGCCAGATCGAAGCTGCTTTGGACCAAGTAGGCGCCCGCCTTGCCCACAACATCATGCTCTGTGTTGATTTCCCGGCCGCGGCGGAAGCCGTCGATCTGATCCCGGCAGAGGAGATAGCCCGTTGCCGGAATTCCCTGCTGCCAGGCCACGGTTGCCTTCAGGGATTCGCTCGGCTCGGCCCGGTCGGTCAACGTTGCGCTCAGAGAGAAGATGCCCAGGCCTGTGACCGGATCGAGTTCATTGCGTTTGTAGGCATTGAGAAGGTTGCTGAGTGAAGTCTGGAGCTGCTGAGTCGCCCCGTAGGGCAGGATATTCTGGAGGCCATCAAGCAGCGTGATCGCCTGCAGGCTGTTCCCCGTATTGTGGAGCCAACTACTCTTCACGAAGCCGAAGCGATCGCTTGTCTGCCAGGCGTAGCGATAGGTGAGTCCGAGATCGTGGTTGATCTCCTCGAAGAACAGCTTGTTCCCCACGCTGTTCTTGTATAGATTCCGCTCACAACGGTAGAGGCCGGCATAGCGCCGCGAGAAGGGCTCCCAGAGTTGCTCTCCGCCGTCGTTACTAACCTTGATGAGAATCTTTGCGCCCGTTTCCTCGTAGTGGGCTGCAATCTTATCGTCGGTTTCGTAGGGAAAGAGGGCCGAATCGGCATCCTGGCGGCCTGCGGTCAGACCGCCCGTGCTGGAGATGAAGAGCCAGTGATCGCTGCTGCTGACCAGGCTCATGAAGAAGGGCGGCATCTGGTCGTAATGCCGGATACGATAATAGGTCTCGCCCCTCATCTCAACGAAGTCGCCTGCAGGTGCTTCTTCGTGTCGATGGATGGGCGCATCATTGACCAGTAGGGGCGTAACATTGGCGGTCATCGTGTGGAACTCCGGAATTGGTATGGATGAGCGCACATTGTCGGTCGACGGTGCGTTATAGACATGATATCAGCATAACGCACCGCCGACCGTTGAAAAAATCGGATTTATCGGTTCATGAGGGGCAGGTAGAGCTGCGTACCGCTGGTCTCAGCATCTACCTGTTGACTCGGTGCGACGGCTTCGACACTGTTTGCGTCGGCGGGCGAGCGCGGAGTAACCCCCAAGGAACTCGTCCCGTCGCTTTCGTAGGCGCCCGCATCACAGCCCACGCCCTGGGGCCGGGCAACCCCGCGCTGGTCGGTAGCGGGGCAGGTTCCTACGACAGCATTGAAGGCCGGGCTGCCGGCCTGCAGCGCATGGGTTAGCGTCGGTCCGCCGTTGTCAGCCAGCGGCCCGAGCAGCGCATCCGTATTCGACTGGTCCGTGATCCCGTCCGCATTGCAGGATCCATCACTGATCACGTTTGACCCGCCTGACGTAATCGTCGCTGCGCCGCCGCCTTCGATTGCACAGGCGAATGCGCCGCCGTTGCCTTCAAGTACGTTGTTGGTCAGCGTTGCATTGGCCGGCGCACCGAAGGTCGCCACCAGAATGCCCGAAGCAGTACCAGCCGGCGCGACGTTTTCGGCGAAGGTCGAATTGGTGACTGTCAACTGACCATCGGTATGGAAAATACCGCCGCCGTGCCAGATTGTGGACACGTTGCCGCTGAACGTGCTGTTGAATACGGTAGAGTTGCCGAGGGAACGGAGCCCACCCGCCACGTCACCGGAGAAGTTGTCGCTGACCGTGCTGCGGATGATTTCGATGGTCGAGTTGAAGAACCCATAGATCCCGCCGCCCGGTTGACTGTTGCTCGCATTGCCCTGGACGGCGCTATCCGTGAGTTTCAGCGTTGCGCCATCGCCGTTGTAGATGCCGCCACCGCCAAATTGGAAATTAGCGGGACCAGCGCTCTGCTCTGTGTTGTCGCGTACGACGACTCGATCCAGGTTCAGCGTGCCGTAGTTGAGGATGCCTCCGCCCTGCGGCGCGGCTGCGCCATCCGCCACGACGAGATCGTTCATGGCGACGGTCGCTCCGGCGGCGATTTGGAAGACTCGTGAACTGCTGTTGCCGCTCACGATGATACCGGGTGCGGCTGCAGCGTCGATGGTCATGGAGCGATTGACCGCCAACTGGCCGGTCTCGAGAACGATGGAACCGGCGGCCAAGCTCGGGTCAAAGGTGATCGTGCCGCCTTCGCCGATGCGCGCGATTGCATCGCGCAGCGAACCGGGTCCGGCATCATCCAGCGTCGTCACGACGAGTTCCGTCGGGGGCGGGACCGGAATGAGCTGCACGAGATCGAGTCCCAGCACGCCATTTGCTGTGCCCTCGGGCGTAGCGAAGCCGTAACCCCAGACCTCGTTCAGCCCCAAGCCGTCATTCGGCGCCCCGGCCGGCTGATCGGCACTGCGCACGAAGTCAGTTAGCGGAATCGAAATGAGCTGCCAACCTGCAAGGTTGTCCGTGAAGGTCGCCTCGAAACGCTCGGCAGTGTCGGGCGCGGAGTAGACCCGCACGTAGTCGACCAAGTATTCCTGCGGATAGGTGTTATCCGGGTCGATCGCGCCGCCGAAGTTCCCGCCGATGGCGAAGTTGAGCAGCAGGAAGAAGGGCTTCTCAAAGACCCACGGGCCGGGCACGTCGGATGGCCGGGCCTGGTGATACTGGATGCCGTCGACGTACCAGGTGATCAGGTTTGGCTGCCACTCGACGGCAAAGGTGTGATAGCCAAGATCAACGCGTTCGTCAAAGTCGTAGATGCCGCTGAAGCTACCGCCCCCGCTATAGCCGGGGCCGTGGATCGTGCCGAAGATTTCGTTCGGAATTCGACTGACGTACTCCATGAAGTCGATTTCACCGGCGCCGGGCCACGGGTTGTAGGTGATGTCGGTGCCCAGGCTCCAGAAGGCCGGCCACAGTCCGTCACCGCCGGTAGGAACCTGCAGCCGCGACTCGATGCGACCGTAGGCGAATTCCGCCTTGTTCTGGGTGATCAGGCGCGCCGA
>CAYZLP010000064.1:8293-11730 GCA_964478635.1 uncultured Caldilineaceae bacterium | reverse complement strand
CGTGCGCTGGACGGGCTATCTGCTGCCGCCCGCGTCGGGCCTGTACCAGATCGGCGTCAGCGGCTACAACGCGTACCGACTCCGGCTGGACGGTGAGTTGCTGGTGGAGAATGTGGACATCCATCATCCGATTATGCGTCTGGCCGCCCTCGAGCTGGAGGCTGGACGCCTCTACCGTTTGGAACTTGAATATGTGAACTGGGGCCTGGATCCGCAAGTGCGGCTGCTCTGGGCCCGGCCCGACATGGATGAATTGACGCCCGCCCTGGAAGCCGGGGCCAAGGCCGACGTCATCATTGCCGCGCTCGGGCTTTCGCCCCGCATCGAGGGGGAGGAATTCCCCGTCGTGGTGGAGGGCTTTGACGGCGACCGGAGATACATTGAGCTTCCGGCCACGCAGCAGAAACTCCTGGAGGCGCTGGCCGCACTGGGCAAGCCCATCGTCCTCGTAAACATGAGCGGGAGTGCGGTGGCCATGCCCTGGGCTGCGGCGCACATTCCGGCCATCGTGCAGGGATGGTATCCGGGACAGGCCGGCGGTCTGGCGCTTGCCGATGTGCTCTTTGGGGACGTGAATCCGGCGGGCCGGCTGCCGGTGACCTTTTACGAGAGTACCAAGGATTTGCCGCCCTTTAACGATTACGCCATGAACGGGCGGACCTATCGCTATTTTGAGGGCGAACCTCTCTTCCCCTTTGGTCACGGTTTGAGCTATACCACCTTTGCCTATGCCAATCTGCGGCTGGATCCGGCGAAAATCGACGCTTTCGGCACCACGTCGGTCAGTGTGGATGTGACCAACTGCGGCGCGCGTGCTGGTGATGAAGTGGTGCAGCTCTACGTGAGCGAGTCACCTGGCGATGCATTACGCCCCGGGCAGGAACTCAAAGGCTTCCAGCGCGTGCATGTGCGCGCGGGAGAATGCGTTACCGTTAGATTCGAAGTAGATGCAGCTTTGCTGGGATGCCATCATGCCGGCCTGGGCCATGCCGTACAGCCGGGCGCCTATCGCCTTTCTGTGGGGCCATCGGCGGCCGATTTGCCTCTTTCAGCGATCCTCACCATTGACGGCGCCAACGGCTCCGTGCGGCAAGAGAAGATCTTTTTTAGCCGCACTGCTGTCTCGCCATAGCCCTTTCGGTAAGATTGATTCCATTATTAACCAGCTTGACAAGTGGCTTTTGCTGCTGCTAAAATCCCCGCACAAGTCAAGTTCCCTGTGCATTAGTTGTGGCTATCGCTTTCCCAGCCATTACGGAATACCCCATACACATTGTGAGACGCTTTCCCTTCCGGCGAACTGCACATTCCACAAATTCGGTCCGCACGGACGGGTTCTGCCATATTTCCGGGAAAGTTGCGTTGTGACCTACCTTGTTTTTCCTGTTCTGTCGTTCGTTCAAGCTTTAGCGAAGGAGAATCAAATATGATCGGTGGTTTCGCAAACCGGGTCGCATGGGTCGACCTGACCAGCGGCGACGTTGAGTACAAGGGCATCGATGAAGAGGATGCCAAGAAGTACATCGGCGCTCGGGGGCTGGGAGTGAAGTATGTCTTTGACAATGGTCCGGACGTAGAGGCATTTTCACCCGACAACCTGCTCTGCGTCATGAACGGACCGCTGACCGGCACCAACGTCAACATGAGTGGGCGTCTGGCAGTGGTCACCAAATCGCCGCTAACGGGCACGGTGGCCGATGCGCACATGGGCGGCTGGACTGCAGCCAAGCTCAAGTGGGCGGGCTTTGACGGGTTGGTTTTCAAGGGCAAGGCCGACAAGCCCGTCTATATCTACTGCGAAGACGGCGAGGTCACGATCCACGACGCATCGGATGTTTGGGGGAAGGGCATCCACGATACCCTCGATATCCTGCGCGAGCGCCACGGTGAGGATTGTGACGGCATGGCCATCGGTCAGGCCGGCGAGAATCTCGTGCGCTTCGCCTGCTGGGTCAACATCGATGACCGTGCGGCCGGGCGTAACGGTACCGGCGCCGTGGCCGGCAGCAAGAACCTGAAGGCCATCATCATCAAGGGTGACAAGAAGAATCGCCCCGATCCGGCCGACAAGGAAGCCGACAAGGCCGCGCGCAAAAAGGCCCTGGCCGCGATCATGGCCGAAGAGAACATCACCTCTCCCAAAAAGGGCGGCTTGAGCCTCTACGGCACCAATGTGCTCATGAACATTACCGAGAGCATCGGCGCCCTGCCTTCCCAGAATTCCCAGTATACGGCCTTCGGGGCCGAAAGGGCCGAGAAGATTTCCGGCGAATACGTGCGCGAGAATGTTCTCGTTGCCGAGCCGACCTGTCACGCCTGTCCCGTTGCCTGTAAGAAGGAAGTCGAGATCACGGAAGGCCCCTTCAAGGTGCGCATGGAAAGCGTTGAGTATGAGCCGGCCTGGTCCCTGGGCTCCAACTGCGGCAACGATGACATTGCGGCCGTGGCCTATATCATCGATCGCTGCAATGACTTCGGCATGGACCCCATCGAGTTGGGCAACGTCCTGGCCATGTATATGGAAGCCAGCGAGCGCAACTACACCAATGGCGACGGCAGCCTGGCTTGGGGCGACACCATGGGCATGGTGGAAGTGACCCGCAAGATTGCCATGCGCGAAGGTGTGGGCGACAAGCTGGCCGGCGGCACCGCCCGCGGCGCGGAAGCCTTTGGCCATCCCGAAATTTCCATGACCGTCAAGGGTCAGGCAATTCCGGCCTATGATCCCCGCGGCCTCAAGGGCATGGGGATTGCCTACGCCACCAGCAACCGGGGCGCCTGCCATCTGCGGGCCTACACGCCGGCCGCCGAACTGGGCGTCATGCCCTTCGGCTCCCTCAAGGTCGATCCGCTGGAATGGAAGGGGAAGGGTGAACTGACCAAGGTCTTCCAGGATGTACATGCCGTCTCCGACTCGCTCGATCTCTGCAAGTTCTCGGCCTTTGCCATGGGCATGGACGAATACACGGAGCAGTTCAATGCCGTTACCGGTCTCAGCTACAGTGTAGAAGAACTGTTGACCTGCGGCGAGCGCATCTACAACCTGGAGCGCTACTACAACAATCTGGTCGGCTTCGCTGAGGGCTCCGACTATCTGCCCAAGCGCTTCACCGATGAGCCCAGCACCATGCCCGGCTCCGAAGGGCACGTCTGCGAACTGGACCTCATGCTGGAAGAGTACTACGCCGCCCGCGGTTGGGAGAACGGCGTCGTGCCCGAAAGCAAGCTTCAGGAGCTAGCCATTCTGTAGTGTGACGTTCGAAGAGAGTGGAAAAAGGGGGAGCGCGACGCGCTCCCCCTTTTTTGTCGTCAGAGAAGTCGGACTTCTGTCAAAAGTCAGACTTCTGAGGCAGCTGTAGTCCCTCCAGCATAAATCCGCATTCTATTCCCGCTCCCGCCAGGGGGTGGAATCGGGCGTGAAGAGGGGCGCGCCGAAC
>CAYZLP010000064.1:0-8193 GCA_964478635.1 uncultured Caldilineaceae bacterium | reverse complement strand
CTATTCCCGCTCCCGCCAGGGGGTGGAATCGGGCGTGAAGAGGGGCGCGCCGAACTCGTCCACGCCAAACTGACCGATCAGTTCCTGGGTGGGCACGGCGATGAGCCAATCGATGAAGATGTTGGCCGCCTCGTTGTCGATCTCTGCGTTCTTGTCCGGATTCACGGCCATGACGCCGTAGGGGTTGAAGAGAATCGGATCGCCCTCAACGGCAATGATTAGCTCGGTGCCCTCCAGCGTGCGGGCGAGGTAGGTGGCCCGGTCGCTCAGCGTGTAGGCCTGCTGTTCGTCGGCCATGGTCAGCACTGCGCCCATGCCTTGACCTGCCGAGATGTACCAGTCGCCGGTCGGTTCGATATCCGCCGCGGCCCAGATCGACTTCTCTTTGGTATGGGTGCCGGAGTCGTCGCCCCGGGAGACGAAGGGCGCTTCGGTCGCGGCAATCTGCGCCAGGGCAGCCGGTGCATCGGTCATGCCCGCCACGCCGGCCGGATCGTCCGCCGGTCCCACAATGATAAAGTCGTTGAACATCACATCCTCACGGCGCACGCCGTGACCGGCCTCCATGAAGGCGTCTTCCCGGTCCCGGGCGTGGACCAGCAGCACGTCGGCATTGCCGTCTTCGCCCAGTTGCAGGGCCTGGCCCGTGCCCACTGCGACGACTTCTACATCGGCCCCGGTTTCCGCTTCAAATTCCGGCAGAATTGAGTCCAGCAACCCCGAATCCTGGGTGCTGGTCGTCGTCGCCAGGGTGAGGGCGCGCCCGGCCAAGGCTTGGTCGGCGGCCATTTCGCTCGCGGCGGGCGCTGCAATCGGCTGGCACGCAACCATGAGCGCCATGGCCGTCAGGATCAAGAGGATCAAACCGAATTTTCGCATCATTCACTCGCTTTCTGGTGTTGAATGGGCAACTGCAAGACGTTGTACAGAGATTCACAGAGAAAGATCTGGAGGGCCACAGCGTATGGACACTCGCCCGTCGATGCCTGGTCAATTCGTCTTTCGATTCAGTAAATCATCTCCCCGCGGACAAATGCGGATGTGCGCGAATCCTGGGGATGCTCGAAAAAGTTCTCCGTCTCCGCCAGTTCGACAATGCGCCCATCCAGCATGAGGGCCACCCGGTGGGCCAGGCGCCGGGCCTGAAAAATGTTGTGGGTAACCAGGACGATGGTCGTCCGCTGCTGTTCGTTCAAGCGCTGGGTGATCGACTCAATCATGCTCACGTTGTATGGGTCCAGATTGGCCGTCGGCTCATCCATGAGCAAGGCCGTGGGTTGCAGGATCATGGCCCGGGCCAGGGCGACACGCTGGGCTTCACCGCCCGAGAGGGTGCGAGCCGGCGCCGCGGCAAGCTCCTGGAGTCCTACTTCTTTCAGCGTCGCGTCTATCTGTTCAACCGCGTTGCGCCGGCCCCGGAGACGCAGGCCGTAGGCGACGTTGGCGGCGACGTTGCGCCGCAGGAGAACGGGTCGCTGGAAGACGGTCGTCACCTTGCGCCGGACGGTCAGGGGTGGTTCTTCATCCTGGCTGAATCGATGGCCAAGAAAAGAAATCGTGCCCGCGGTCGGCGGCTCCAGGAAATTGAGCAGGCGCAGTAGGGTGCTCTTGCCGGCGCCGCTGGGACCGACCAGGGCAAGAATCTCACCCGGACGAATGGCGAGCTGATCGACATCGAGTACGGTGCGCTTGCCATAGCGCTGCTGGATGCCGGTCACGGTAAAGAGCGCATTGCCGGCAGCGCTGTTGGCTCCTGCCTGCCCCATAGCGCTTCCGGTCATGGCAGGGATCGTATTGGTCAGGCCGGTCTGCTTAATCATCGATGGTCGTTCCTTGCAGCCTCAGCATCACGGCATTGCTGAGGAATGAGAGCGTCAGCAAGATGATGCCCAGCGCGATGGCCAGGTCGAAGGCGCCCTTGCGCGTCTCCAGCACGATGGCCGTGGTCAGAACCCGGGTCTTGCCTTCGATGTTGCCGCCCACGAGCATGACCGCGCCGACTTCGGAAATGATGCCGCCGAAGCCCGCCACGATGGCCACGATGACGCCCGCCCGGGCCTCGCCGAGGACGGCCAACGTGCTCTGCCAGCGGGTCGCGCCCAGGGCCTCTACTTGATTGCGCAGGTTCTTGTCGACCCCCAGCACCGCAGCCATGGTGAAGCCGGCTACCAGAGGCACGGCGATGATCACCTGGGCCGCAATCATGGCGCCCGGCGTAAAGAGATCGGGCACCCACCAGGCGTTCAAGCTGCCCAGGGGGCCGCTGCGCGAGAGCATGAGATAGACGAAGAGCCCCACCACCACCGGCGGGAAGCCCATGCCCGTATAGAGGATGACGATGATAAAGCGGCGCCCGATGAAGCGGCTCAGCCCCATCAAGGCGCCCAGCGGCACGCCGATGAGCGTGCTGATGAGCAGGGCGATGCCCGAAACCTGGAGTGAAAGCAGGACAATTTCGACCAGCGCCGCATCGCCGCCGAGTATCAAATTGATCGCTTCACGTAGACCGTCGAACAGTTGATTCATAATTCTGCGATCACCTCGCCCATTCTCGTCGTGCCGTAGCCGCCTAGAATCTCGACCCTGCGTAGAAAGTCGGCAGGCGGCTGGCGCAGCATGGCCAGCATGGGGGCGAGGAGGAGGCTGTCGGCATATTCGGTGGGGATAATCAGATCGTAGCGTTCCTCGAAGAGCGGCACGAAATCCAGGTCATGGGTGTGGGCAGCTGCCTGAATCCCGAGACCGCAGTCGGCCACGCCGCTGGCCACGGCCGTCGCCACGCCCAGATGAGAGCTTTCTTCCCGCTCGTAGCCGGCAATGGTGGCTCCATCCAGACCGGCCCGGGCCAGGTGGTGGTCTAGCAGCACGCGCGTGCCCGCGCCGGCCTGGCGGTTGACGAAGGTGACGTCATCCCGTGTCAGGTCGCGCAGGTCGCCGATGGCCTTGGGATTGCCGCGCCGTACCAGCAGGCCCTGGACACGGGTAACGAAGGCCAGCAGGACAACGTGGCGTCCCACGGAGGTCAGCAGGCGCTGCACGAAGCTGATGTTGTAGTCGCCCGTCTCCTCATCCAAAAGGTGGGCACCGGCCAGGTGGGCCTGGCGCTGCTGGAGCGCGAGCAAGCCGCCCAGACTTCCCACATGAGCCGAAACCAGCGTCAGCGCCGGATGGCGCGAGTGCAGCTGATCGCCCAACAGGTCGAGGGTGACATCATGGCTGCCGAACGCATAGATTGTGCCTGCCGGTTCGGATGAAACATCCCTGCTGGATAATTCAGGGGAATCACCCAGCAGGGCCAGTACGGCGCCGGCGCCCGAATTGACGGCCAAATTGGCTGCATGGGCATAGCGCTCAGGATAAGGCGTAATCAGCACAGCATTCAGGCTCAATGCGTGGGCCGCCAGCAGCAGGGCATGGGAATCGGGGCCCAGTTCCTGCGGCGTGAGCGCGGATGCGATGCGGCCTAAGACGGCCGCGGCCGCGGTATCGAAATCGACGATGGCCAGGGGCAGCAGAAACTGTTCGAGGGCGCGGCGGTTGCGTTCCGGGCTGCGGCTTTTCTGCACGCGCTCTTGGAGAGCGGCCACCGTCAGTGATGAAAGGCCGATTTCACCCGGCGTGAAGCGGTCGAATACGGCCTCCAGGTGAGCCGGCTGCCGGCGGATCAGCGCCAGGCAATAGTCGGTATCGAGCAAATAACGAACGGGCGTTTCAGGCGTCATGGAAGTGCGATTCAGCGAGTTTCGGGCCCAGCGAAGTCGTCGCTGAACTCGGCGAGGCTGGCGAAGAGCGCCCGCCAGGGCGCCCGATAGGGCAACAGGACGACGGCATCACCGAGGCGGCGGATATAGACCTGATCGCCTTCAAAACGGAATTCTTTGGGCAAGCGTACGGCCTGACTGCTGCCGTTGGGAAAGAGCTTGGCGGTCTGCATGATGCGTAAATACCGGGATGTTCTGGACGGTGATAATCCCTGACGCCGCGTTGCGAGCGTTGGGGTTTCTCGCAATCCTTGGAATAAGTCAACTTGTCAATGGTGTACGTAAAAATATATATAAAAAGTATATATGATTGCCTTGAAAACGCAAAGCACGCACTTCCCTCGGGGCGCAATTCACGCTGGGTGCGAATCACTTCCCGGCAGAGGTCGGGCGATCTCGCAGGACAGAAAGCGATCTGACCTCTTCCGGGAAGTTGCACACGTGCCCCACGCTGAAGTACACCTCTTCCCTCGGCTCTCCGCATATCTTCGAAAGCCGGCGTCTTTTGTACCTGGATTTCATGGGACAAAACGGTATTGCCAGGGGACATTTGGCACTATCGAAAGTGAAATAATTCACATATCCTGAGAGGACGAGATGGCGGATGTGTGCGCATGCGCCGCAACACATCGGATGAATCTCGGTTCGCGCGGTTATTGTGGAGAGGAGTCACGCGGTTGGCTTAGACTTCGACAAGCTCAGACTTCGACAAGCTCAGTCTGCGAAAAGTTTAGAATCCGACAGGCTCAGACTCCGACAGGCTCAGGCTGCGAAATCTGCGTGGCTCCCACAAGGGAATTATCACCTCAAGGAGATGAATATGACATCCTCGTCCTTGCCGTCGTCTTCGACTCGCCAGATACCTCAACTCGAATGGCACGGCGTCCGCTTTTTGCCGCTACTCATCGCAGTTGCCGTCGGCGCCGTGATCTGGTTTATCCCTCCTCCCGAGGGCGTCGCTATCGAAGCCTGGCACCTATTGGCAATCTTTGTAGGAACCATCGTCGGCATCATCTTGAAGCCTATGCCCATGGGCGCAGTCGCCCTGACAGGCATCACGTTGACTGCCCTGACCGGTACATTAAGCATCGGTGATTCCCTCAGCGGTTTCAGCAATTCGACAATCTGGTTGATCGTCATTGCCTTCTTTATTTCACGGGGCTTCATCAAGACGGGTCTGGGCGCGCGCATCGCCTATATGTTCATGGCCGCGGTCGGTAAGCGCACGCTGGGGCTGAGCTATGGGCTGATTGCCACGGATCTGGTACTGGCGCCGGCCATCCCCAGCAATACCGCCCGGGGTGGCGGCATCGTCTATCCGATCCTGCGCTCGATCTCCAAAGCTTATGGCAGCAATCCCGATGACGGGACCGAACGCAAGTTGGGTGCCTATTTGATTCAAACGTCGTTTCAGGGTTTGGTCATCACCAGCGCCATGTTTCTGACCGCCATGGCGGCCAACCCGCTGGCCGCAAAGCTGGCGGCCGATCAGGGCGTTCAAATCTCATGGACGCTCTGGGCGGTTGCGGCCCTGGTCCCCGGCCTGTTGAGCCTGATTGTCATCCCCTTGCTGCTCTACAAGATCTATCCGCCGGAAATCAAGTCAACCCCGGAAGCCGCCCAAATGGCCAGGGATGAACTGCAGAAGATGGGCCGAATCTCGCTGAACGAGATCATCATGCTGGTGGCGTTTGTCCTGCTCATCTCGCTGTGGATTTTCGGTTCGAGACTGGGGATCAGCAGCACGACCACCGCCTTTGTCGGTCTGAGCATGCTGCTGATTACGGGCGTATTGACCTGGGGGGATGTGCTCAATGAGCGCGGAGCCTGGGATACGCTCGTCTGGTTTGCCGCGCTGGTGATGATGGCCACCTTCCTGAATACCCTGGGGCTGATTCCCTGGTTCAGCGATTGGATGGCCGGCAAGGTTGGGGGAATACCCTGGCTGCCTGCGTTCTTGATTCTGAGTCTGGTCTATTTTTACAGCCACTATCTCTTTGCCAGCAACACGGCACATGTGAGCGCGATGTACTCGGCTTTTCTGGTGGTTGCCATCGCCGTGGGCACGCCAGCCATGTTGGCGGCCCTGGTGCTGGCCTTTTTCAGTAATCTCTTTAGCAGCATGACCCATTATGGCACCGGCCCGGCGCCGGTCTACTTCGGTTCCGGCTACGTCGATACCGGCAGCTGGTGGAAGCTCGGCTTTCTCATCAGCGTCGTCAATATCGTGATCTGGCTCGGTATCGGCGGCATGTGGTGGAAAGTCCTGGGGCTCTGGTAGCAAAGGGGGCTGCGGTTGGTTTTTCAACCGGGCCGGCATGACAGGTCTGCCAGCAGGTCGGCGACTGCCTGCGACAAGGTGCGTTGGCGCGCTTGCTCCTCGGCGCAGGTGCGTTCCTCTGTAGACAGTTCGCGGGATGCCGCGTTCAGTTGCAGAAGCACGACATCTGCAAACCAGCGCGAAGCGCGCCAGAGTGGTTGCTCAAATGCCAGGGCGCGGTATGCCCATGCGCCGGATGGATCGTCTACGCAGAGCAGATAGAGCATGCTGGCGGGCAAGAGTTCGACCATGGCATGATTGGCACCGGTGGTGTGGGCAAGCTGGAGGGCTTCGCACAGGTAGGGGCGCGCCGAATCGGCGTGCCCCTGGGCCAGATGGGCGACCGCCGCGGCCGCCAACGCCCGCGCAAGTTCATCCGGGCGATCGATGGTGCGGGCCGTTGCCACACTCTCTTCTGCAAGCGTCAGGGCCCGATCCCACTGCTGCATGGCCAACGCGGCCGAACTGAGCAGCATCTGGGCGGCTGCCATGCCACGCGTGAAGTTGATTGCCTGGGCAAGGACCAGCGTATCGCTCAGAAGCTGATACGCGCCCGCATAGTCACCCAGGTGAAGCTGCGCGGTGCCGGCCATCCACTGAAACATGGACGTCCAATAGCGGTTGCCCAATTCAATGGCCGTTGCCATGCTGGACCGGCACAGACTTAGCGCCTCGTCGAATTTCCCGGTGCTGTGCAAGGTCCAACCCAGCAGATTGCGCGCCTTGGCAACGTACACGCGATCACCGCTGGTCTCCTCCGCCAGCTTGACGCAACGTCGGAAATAGCTCTCCGCGGCCGCATATCTCCCCTGGCCATTGGCGCACAGACCCAATCCCATCAAGCTTTCTGAGATGCCGCCATCGTCGTCCAGCTCCTGGAAGATTCGCAGCGCTTCCAGGTTTAGCACATCGGCATCATCATAGCGGGTCTTGTGCCAGAGGACGATGGCCTTCTCCAGCAGCAGATCGGCCAGTTCTCGGGGCAATTCCAGCGCGCGATACAGCGCCTCACCGGTGGAATAGAGCGCATGCGCCCGGTCGTAATCGCACAGGCGCACGGCCGCGATCCCTTGATTGAAAAGCAGATCGGCCCGCAGGCGACGGTTGTCGCGCGTGGCCAGTGCCGGACCATCAATGATTGCAAAGGCTTGTTCCCAAAGATCATCTGCACATTCATCGCCCCTTTCCCGCCGAAAAATGCCTTGCCACAGCAAAAGGCGGGCGGTCAACTCCAGTGCATCAACCTGGCCTGCAACCGCGGCCGGCAAGTCGGCCAAGCGGTCGATGGCCAGCCGGCACGCAGCAATTCCCTCCGCAGTTAGCCCCCGCAAGTGATAGAAGAGACAGAGGCCATCGACGCTTTTCGCCAGGAGGTCGATCCGACCTTGTCCAGCTGCCCACTGCCAGGCAACCCGTAAGTTTTCCTGCTCGCAACCAATCTGGGCCAATGCGCGCAAATGTCCGGCGCCGTGCATCAGCGGCGTGGCCCGGGCCAGAAAATCGGCGTAGAAGCGTGCATGCCGGTCGCGTGTCCGGGCTTCATCCGCAGGACGTTCGGCTAAGGTTTCAGCCGCGTACTGGCGCAAGAGTTCATGGACGGTGAATCGGTTCTGCCCGGCCCGCTGCACCAGCGATTTATCCAGCAGGCGCCTCAGATCCCGCATAGAGAGCGCGGCGACGGCTTCGGCCGCGGCCGCGGTCCAGCCGCCACGGAAACGCGCAAGGCGCGGATAAATCTGGCGTTCGGCCGGAGTGAGCAAAGCCCAGGTGGAGGCAAAGACGGCGCGTAGACTGCGCTGGCGTTCGGGAAGGTCCTGCAAGTCGGATTCGAGGAAATCAAGGCTGCCCGCGATCCGCGCAGCGATCTGTTCGGGCGAGAACAGTTCAGCCCAGCCGGCTGCCAGCAATATGGCGAGCGGCATCCCCTCCACCAGACGGCAGATGCGGTTCACTGCGGGCAGATTTTCGTCCGTGAGTCGAAAATCCGGGCACTGACGACGCGCTTGCTGCACAAAGAGTTTGACGGCATCGTTGGCTCCGGCGGTCTCCTGGCCGTCATCCGGCGCCGGTAGTGATAGCCCTTCCAGCGGATAGAGCTGCTCACCACGCACG
>CAYZLP010000063.1:0-11815 GCA_964478635.1 uncultured Caldilineaceae bacterium | reverse complement strand
CGCTGGGAATCGCTCTTCTTTCCCGGATCGATTGCCCCATTCCTGATCGCCGACGTGACGCCACGCCACCTGCGCGTGCCCCGGGATCCGGCCAGATTGACCCACGCCAATGGCGCAGTCGGCATAACCGCGCTGAGCGTGACCACCGGAGACTTCGAGGAGACCATGGCTCAATACCGGGCGATTCTGGGCGCACCCAGGCCGCTGGGCAACGGTGCCATGGAGCAGGAATTTCGACTCGAGGGCTCCACGCTCTATCTGGCTCCTGCACCGCCGGGCAGTCACATGGACGATACCGGTCCAACGCCGAAGCATTGCGTGCTGGAAACGGCCCACGCCGCACTCATCGGTCCGCTCGATCGGCAGATCAGCCATGGGGCAAGCTTCTCTCTGGCGCGCATGCGTTAAACTGGCGTCATGACGAACACATACCATCGCCTGTTCTACGTGGCGGCGCATTTGTGCGACTTCTCTCCCGGTCTTCCGTAGTGTTACGCATTCCGGCAAGGGCCGAGCATCCGGGCAGGCTTGGGAAACATACAATATTCTAGTGAGATACGGTCTTTGAGATCGGAAATTCTTAACGATATGCAAGCGACTGCACAGTAATGTCGAAATTGCTGATCCATAATTGTCTGAATGCGTTTACATGCGACACCAACCATAGATAGGCAGAATCATGCGTAGATGGCTCATCATCTTGATCGTCCTTGCCGCCTTGGCCGCGGCCGGCTTCTTTTTCTTCCAGTCACGCGGGGGTGAGCTTTCCTTCCTTCCCGGCCAGGAGGCGCCCACGCCGACGCCACTGCCCGTCGTGCAGGCCAATCCGGACATCATCGTCGACGCCATTGTCGTGCCGGAGCAATATGCCGCGCTCAGTTTTGCGGCAGGCGGCACCGTCGATGAGGTGTTTGTTGAAGAGGGAGCCCAAGTTCCCGCTGACGAACTCATCGCCCGGTTGGACAATGAGCGCCAAGTGATTGCCATCGCCCAGGCCGAGAGCAACTTGGAGAGCGCCCAGGCGCGTCTGGCGGAACTCGAGGCCGGTGCGCGGACTCAGGAAATCGACGGCGCGCAGGCCGCGGTCGATAACGCGGTTGCCAATTTGCAGCGGCTGCTGGAAGGCGCCCGACAAGAAGATATTGCCGCGGCGGAGGCATCCGTGGCCGCGGCTCGGGCCGGCCTGCAGCAAGTGCTGGAAGGCGCGGATCAGGAACAGGTCATTGCGGCCCGCGCGAGCCTCAAGAATGCAGAGGCCGAGCTCCAGCGAGCCCAACGGGCCTACAACGACGTGAAGTGGGCCAATAATGCGGGCGCGCTGCCCCAGGCGGCCCAGCTTCAGACCGCCACCAACAATTTTGAGGCGGCCCAGGCTCAGCTCGACCGCTTGCTGGCCGGCGCCAAGAGCAGCGAAATCGCGGCCGCCCAGGCGCAGGTAGACCAGGCTCAGGCCCAGCTGGACAAGTTGCTCGCGCCGCCCACGGACGCGGAAGTTGCGGCTGCGGAAGCCAGTGTACGCCAGGCCCAGGCCCAGCTCGACCAGCTTGCCGCCGGCGCACGGGATGAGACCATCCAGGCGGCCGCCGCCGACGTGAAGAGCGCGGCAACGGCCCTCATGCAGCAGCAGTCTGCGCTGGCCGACACCGAGCTGCGTGCGCCCTTCGCCGGCACCGTCGCCTCTTTGGATCTGCGCATGGGCGAGCAGGTTGCGGCCAGTGTGCCGGTCGTGCAGCTTGCCGACGACGGCGCCTGGCTCATCGAGACGGATGACTTGACCGAAATCGACGTCGTCAACGTCGCCGTGGGCGACAAAGCAACCATCAACATTGATGCCCTGCCCGAGCTGGAGCTAACGGGTACGGTCGTCAACGTCAAGCCCTTTGGCGAGAACAAGCAGGGCGATATCACCTATACAGTCACCGTCGCGCCGGACGAGCATGATGAGCGCTTGCGCTGGAACATGACGGCTTCCGTACGCATCACGCCGCAGGAATAAGCATGCTCTCACCACGCTGGCGCAAGGTCATCAATGACCTGTGGGCCAACAAGACGCGTACCATACTCGTCTTGCTCTCAATCTCCATCGGCGTGTCGGCCATCGGCATGGTCATGACTTCGCAGACCATCGTCGACGAAAGCCTGCCGGAAACCTATGCTGCCGTCCAACCGGCCAGCGGCACCATCTTTACGCTCAACACCTTTACCGACAGCATGGTCGAGGCGGTTGAATCCATGTCCGAAGTCGGTGAAGCAGAGGGTCGGCGCTCGGTCAACGTCCGTTTCCTGGCCAAAAATGGCGAATGGCGCAACCTGCAGCTCAACGCCGTGCCCGACTATGGCGACATGACGATCAACCTGATCCAGCCGGAGGAAGGCGCCTTCCCGCCGCCGGAGCAAGAAGTGCTGATTGAGCGGGCTTCCCTGACCGATGCCCTCGGTCTCGGCGATGTGGAGATCGGCGACGTGTTGGAGGTGGAGGCGCCGAGCGGCAAGATGCGTACGCTGCGGGTCGCCGGGACGGTGCATGACATCAATCAACTGCCTGCCTTCATCAACGGCGCCGGCTACGGCTACGTGACGTTTGAGACGCTGGGCAAGCTGGGCGAGCCCGAAAACTATAACCAGCTCGTCTTCTTGGTTGCCGACAACAAGCTGGATGCCGACCACGTCAACGAGGTTGCGAAGCAGATCGAGAACCGCTTGACGTCGAGCGGGGTCGAAGTCATTTTTTCGTCCATTCCCACGCCCGGGGAGCATCCGGCTCAGAATTTCCTAGACGGTTTCTCCCTCATTCTGGGGGCAATCGGCATCCTCTCGCTGGTGTTGAGCGGCTTCATCATTATCAACACGCTCTCTGCGATCATGACGCAACAGGTGCGTCAGATCGGCATCATGAAGTCTATCGGCGCGCGGGTGGACCAGGTCACTTGGCTCTACATCGTCATGGTCCTGGCCTTCGGCTTGCTGTCGCTGATCATTGCCATCCCCGTCGGTGCGATCGGTGGAGCCGCGCTTTCGTCCCTGTTCGCCGGTCTGCTGAACTTCGACGTAGGCAATCTCCAATTCTTCCCCCGGGTCGTCGGCACGCAGGTGGCCATCGCCCTGCTCGCGCCGCTGCTGGCGGCTGCATGGCCCATTGCCCGGGGCGTGCGCGTCACCGTCCGCGAGGCGATTGGCGAACACGGGCTGGGCAAGGGGCAGTTCGGCACCCATGCCATCGATCGCCTGATCGTGGGGATGCGTCGCGTCGTCCCAATTCAACGTCCGGCCCAGATTTCGTTACGCAACACCTTTCGGCGCAAAGCTCGCCTGTCGCTGACCCTGATCACGCTTTCGTTGGCCAGCGCCATCTTTGTGGCCATCTTCAGCATCCGCGCATCTCTGCAGGAGACGCTGGATCAGGCTCTGGGCTATTTCGACTACGACGTCCAGGTAATCTTCGACCGCTCCTATCGCACGGAGCGCATCCAGAATGAGCTGATGGGGCTGCCCGAAGTCGCCAACGTGGAAACCTGGGGCTTCGGCACGACCCGGCGCGTGCGGCCGGACGACACGGAGAGCGACACGTTCGTCATCTATGCGCCCCGGGCCGATTCAGAAATGATCAACCCCATTCTTTTGGAAGGGCGCTGGATCCGGGATGACGACGCCAATGCAATCGTCATCAACACGGATGTCCTGCGCACGGAAGATGACCTGGAATTGGGAGACACCATCACCCTGAGCATTGCCGGCGATGATCAGGAATTCGTTATTGTCGGCATCGTGCGCGGTCTGCTCACCGGGCCCAACGCATTCGTGAGCTTCGATTACTTCTCGCGCATCAACAACAATGTGGACCGCGCCCAACTGTCCCTGGCGCGCCTGTACGATCGATCGGCCGACAATCAGATGGTGATGGGCGAAAAGATTGAGAACCAATACCGCAACAGCGGCTTTCGGGTCCAACAGATGCAGACCATCGCCCAGTTGCGTACCCTCATCAGCACCAGCTTTGACGTGATAATCGCCTTCCTGCTGGCCATGGCCGTACTCTTGGGCATCGTCGGCGGGCTGGGTCTGATGGGCACGATGAGCATCAACGTTTTGGAGCGCACGCGCGAGATCGGCGTCATGCGGGCAATCGGGGCGTCCAACAACTCAATCTTGCGGATTGTCTTGCTGGAAGGCGCCGTCATCGGCCTGATCAGCTGGATCATCGGTGGCATCTTCGCCATTCCCGCGGGCGCCGTCTTGACGAGAACGCTGGGGCAGGTCCTGCTGCAATCAGAACCGACCTATATCTTTTCTGTCAGCGGCGCCGTGCTCTGGCTGGTCATCGTCTTGATTCTGGCCGTGGTGGCCAGCTTCCTGCCGGCCCGCCGGGCGTCGTCCCTGACCGTTCGCGAGGTATTGAGCTATGAGTAGCGGCAACGGCCGCCATTTGATTCATTTGGCGGATGTGATCAAGGCATTTGATACGCCGGTCGGTCGCTTTGTTGCGCTTGACGGCATAAACCTGACCGTCGACCGGGGCGAATTCGTTTCCGTGGTCGGCAAGTCGGGCAGCGGCAAATCTACGCTGATCAACATGATCACGGGCATCGACCGGCCCAGCGCAGGTGAAGTCTGGGTGGACGGAACGGCCATTCACCATCTCAAAGAAGGGCCCATGGCCGTATGGCGGGGCAAGAATATCGGCGTCATCTTCCAGTTCTTCCAGCTCTTGCCCATGCTGTCGGTGGTAGAAAACGTCATGCTGCCCATGGACTTCTGCAACGTTTACAAGCCGAATGAGCGTTATGACAAAGCCATGGAATTACTGGAATTGGTCGACATGACCTCCGAAGCTCACAAGCTGCCTTCGGAGGTCTCGGGGGGTCAACAGCAGCGTGTAGCCATTGCCCGGGCCATGGCCAATGATCCGCCGGTCTTGGCTGCAGACGAACCCACGGGAAATCTGGACTCGCGCACGGCCGAGACGATCTTTCAACTCTTCCACTCGCTGGTCGATCAGGGCAAGACGATCATGATGGTGACCCATGACGACGACCTGGCGCAGCGAGTGACCCGTACGGTTACCATTGCCGACGGCAGGATCGTCAACGAGGTCCGTCACGAATGACGGGCGCCCGGATCGGCGAAGGGCTGTGACAATCTTCACAATTTGCGCCCTGGGTCCATCTCAGGTATAAAAAGGAAAGCAGATCCGGCAAGCTAGTATATCCCGGCAGAAATCCTCTTTCAGTTGTTGTCAAAAGCAGCACAACCGGGTTTCTGGCCAAATATTCACGTCGTTCTATACCAGCGTGGAACAATACGAGGGAACAAAATGGCTCCGAAAATCGGCCTTTTCTTTGGCAGTAGCACCGGCGCCGGCGAGCGCGTGGCCACTCTGATCAAGCAAATCATCGAGCAGGAAGGCGTTGCTGAGGTCGAGGTAGCAGTCGTCACAGCCGACAACGTCAAGGTGCTCGAGAATTACGAGTATCAGATCTGGGGCTGCTCAACCTGGAACATCGGTGAATTGCAGGACGACTGGGCGATCCGCTATCCCGAGTTGGATTCGGTGAACCTCAAGGGCAAGAAGATCGCCATGTACGGCCCGGGCGATCAGTTTGGCTATTCCAACAGCTTTGTCGATGCGATCGGCATCCTTATGGAAAAGGCGGTTCAGCGCGGTGCGGAACCCATCGGTTTCTGGCCGGTAGACGATTCGTACGAGTTCGAGTTCTCCCGCGGCGTGGTCGAGAATACCTTCATGGGCTTGGCCGTGGACGAAGACAATCAGGCGGACAAAACGGAGCAGCGGGTTGTGGACTGGACGTACTGGGTCATGGAAGACATGGGCCTCTACGATCCGGCGAAGGCAGAAGCCGCGGCCGCAGCCGACTAGTAAATCCCGGCGGAAATGAACCTTCAGTTTCTACCGGAGGTAGGAGTGCTGAATTTCCGCCGTAGTACTGGTGCTGAGCACCGTCGAAGCATTTGCGCTGCAATTTTCTAGCACCCGGCCGCACCACAAATTTATGCGCAAAAAAGAGGCGGGCGACCCGGTTGAACCGGGTCGCCCGCTTTTCGTTTTGGGCAAGTGAACGGGTCTACATCACCTGATTGCGGATGGCATCGGTAATGCGGCGAACAGGGCGGACGAAACCACTGCGGCTCATGGCGGCCAGATACTCAATGGTACTAGCGGCTGCATCGTCAAACTGCAGTTGAATCCCCTCGAAGCGACAACCTTCAAAGATCGGCAGCTTACCGCCTGCGTAGAGCAGGGCAACGTCCGTGAAGGTACAGTTCACGAAGGTGCGACCGTCGACCGCAACCACCGTGTTTTCGTAAGCCACATTTTTGACGACTGGATCCTGTACGATATCCATAGGATTAGTTCCCTCCACCGGTGGCTGCGGGCACCCCTGCTTCGGCAACGATTGAGATCGCGTCATCGATGGGAATGTGAACGATCCCCCCTTGTTGATCGACCCAGCCGAAACTGTTCAGAAGCTCCTGCTGCGCGGCGCGCTTGGCGTCATAGGTTTCGGCAAGGCTTTCCGGCAGAACCGGGTACAGGTCGAGCAGCGGCGTGTTGAAGAGGGGGCGGGCCGGATCGCTGTTGAGGACGACCTGGTTCGGATAATAGTAATAGCCGTACCAGAGTGCGGTCCCCAGTAGCAGGGCGATGACGGCGAGAATGGCGCTGTAGAGCCCCAATTTGCCGTAATTCTGACCCGTATATTCGGCCGGCGGCGGAACAGGGACGCCGACCGCCCGCACATCACCCTGTTCGATGCTGTTCAGGACGCGTTCCGCACCGAAAGCCAGCCCAAGACCATATAGACCCTGGAGGTATTGTGCGGTGCGATTGGCTGCGTCCTCCAGCTGGAGGTTGGTTTGGCGGAAGGTGCAGCCGCTGAAGGACGGTTTGTCCCCGCCGCGGTAGACCAGCCGACAGTCTGTAAAAATACAGGCCTCGTAGCGATTCCCATCCACGTCAACGCGCTGATTGGCGAATCGTTCATTTTGATAGGTGGCCATAGGCAAGTTCCTTTATCGCTTGGCTCAGCAGCGTAACGCTGCTCTGGCATGGCTGAGAATGAGCCAACAAGTGCTTACTGCATACGGGCAGCTTCTTCGGATCAGTTCCTTCGGATCATTGCAGTGAATTTACCGCGTTCTGAACATCCGCAGGCAGTGCGTTCAGGTCGGCATCCTGGCTAAATTGCAGCGTGCGAATGTACGCTGCAATGGCCCAACGATCTTCCGGCGCAACGCGTGCCGCATAGTTGAACATGATGCCCTGGCCTTCGGCAATGACCTGCACGTAATGGCCGACCGGCTTGGCACGGATTTCCTCATCATGGAAGGACGCAGGTCGGATGCCCTCTTCGGCCAGAACCCCATCGCCAAAGCCGGCATAACCATGGCAAGGTGTGCAGAAGATGTTGAAGCGCTCCTGGCCGCGACGGATCATCTCTTCCGTGACTTCCATGGGGAATTCATCACTCAGGGCGCCATTGACGACACCGCGGTAAAGATGGTCATCTTCTCCAAGAAAGCCGACCGGTACGGCTTCCGGCAGAATGTCCCGGGCTGCCACCCCAAAATTAGGGCTTGCGTCGTACGGTTCGGTCAGCCGGGGCTGCGTCCGCATATTGCCGCAAGCAGCCAGCAAAAGCGTCATGGCGGCCAGACAAATCCATCCTGCGATGGTCGGGCCTCGTCGCCGACGCCGATTGGTGGACACCGGATGGTGTGTCGTGGATGTTAGCATTTGGCCTCACTCACCGATACTGGATTTAGACTGTACAAAAATCGGGACGTATCCTGCAGATCGAACTGGCGGTCCCCGGTCTCAATCACGAGATAGAAGTGATCGCCCGAAGCCAGCTCGAAGTTCGGCGTGTTGAAGATGGGGTGATACGGCAGGGGTAGACCATTCATGGCGAGCAAACCGCCGACCGCAGCAAAGGCCCCAAACAGTACCGCCAACTCAAAGCAGATAATCATGAAGGCCGGCCAGCTGTTCAATGGCCGTCCGCCTACATTGAGCGGATAGGAGATAACGTCGGTGTAGTACTGCATGATGAAGGCGGCAGCGATCCCCGCAACCAACGCACCCAGGACAAGCCACTGGATGGGCTGGGTCGAACGCAGGGCCAGAGCTTCTCCCAGGCCCTTCACCCAGTAGGGTGTGTGCGCACGCACCGCTCTGTAACCGGCCGACCGGGTCTTCTTCGCTGCATCGATGAGGTCTTCCGGATTGTCAAACTCAGCCACCAGGCCGTAGAGATAAGGTTGATTTGCATCACTCATAGTTAATCTCCTTGGGGGCTCGTCGCCTTGACCTTGCGCCCGTGAATTGAATCTTCTTCAATCAGCTCCTGGGTTTCGAACATGGGAATCATGGGCAGGAAGCGAATGAAGAGGAAGACCAAAACCAGGAAGAGGCCGAAGGGTGCAATCGCCGTCGCCCAGTCCCAGCCCGCCGGCTCAAAGAGCTTGCGCATGGAGGGCAGGAAGGCGATGCTCAGGCTGGAGGCCACGATAATGAAACGTTCCAGCCACATCCCAACCAGAACGAAGAGCGACAGGGCAAAGAGACGCGGCAAGTTGGTGCGCATTCCCTTGAACCAGAGCAGTTGGGTGGCCAGGACGTTGAAGACGATCATCAACCAGAAGTATGGTGCATAAGGGCCGACTGTCCGGGAAGCCAGCACCAGCACTTCTTCCTTGTGGCCGGTATACCACGGTGCGAAGATCTCGCCCAGGTAGCCCAGCCCGACAACGAGCCCGGTCACCAACATCAGCTTGCCGGCGTTGTCGAAATGCTTCAACGTGATCATCTCCTGCAACCCTAACAGCGAGCGCAGCGGAATCGTGATCATCACGACGAGGGCCAGGCCGGAGAAGACGGCGCCGGCCACGAAGTAGGGCGGGAAGTTTGTGTGATGCCAACCCGTCAGAATACCGACCGCAAAGTCTGTCGCCACAATGCTGTGAACCGAGATGACCAGCGGCGTTGCCAAAGCAGCCAGCAGGAAGACGGTCTTGTGATAGCGTTCCCAATGCTCGGCGTCCCCGCGCCAGCCCATGGACATTGCGCCGAAGAGGGTCTTGACGAATCGGTTTTGGGCCTTGTCGCGCATGGATGCCAGGTCGGGCAGCATGCCGATAAACCAGAAGATGGCGGACACAGTCAGGTAGGTATTGATGGCGAAAAAGTCCCACACCAGCGGGCTGCGCCACTGGGGGTTCAGCTGCAGCGAGTCGGGATAGGGCGCCAGCCAGAAGGCCAGCCAAGGGCGGCCCAGGTGAAAAATCGGAAAGAGGCCGGCACAGGCCAGGGCAAAGAGCGTCATGGCCTCGGCGAAGCGGCTGAGCGACGTGCGCCACTCTTGACGCATTAAGAGCAGAATCGCCGAGATCAACGTTCCCGCGTGGCCAATACCGATCCAGAAGACCAGATTGATAATTGCCACACCCCAAATCACCGGCGTGTTGATGGCCCAGATACCCACGCCCTGTGTTACCACATTGACCAATACCGCGCCAAGCAGCAACAGCAAAGCGAAGGAGATGCCAAAGCCGATCCACCACCACAGCGGCGTACCCAGGCGCAGAACAATGCCCGTAATCTTGTCCGCCACGGCTTGCGGCGTTAGCCAAGGGGCAAATGTCTCATCCAGTTTGTTCGCGGACTGCTCATCGAAGTTGTCTGATAGCATAGTCTCTTCTCATCCTCGTAAGATTTCGCTCAATCGAATCTAGGATTCGGCCGAGCCATTGCCCGGGTTAATCACGCGCGCCAGGTACGTGGTGCGCGGTACAGTGTTCAGCTTCTTGAGCAGCGTATAGTCATGGGGCTGCGCCTTGGCCTGGACCACCTGGCTATCGGGATCGTTGATATCGCCGAATACGATGGCCTGGGTCGGGCAGGCGGCCGCACAGGCCGGCATCACCTCGCCGTCTTCGATCGTCCGGTTTTCGTTCTTGGCATCGATGCGGGCGCGGTTGATGCGCTGCACGCAGTAGGTGCACTTCTCCATGACCCCCCGGGCCCGGACGGTTACGTCGGGATTGCGCATCTCCATCCAGATGGGATCGTCATCGATGTAATCCAGGAAGTTGAAGCGGCGCACGCCGTAGGGGCAGTTGGCCGAACAGTAGCGGGTGCCGATGCAGCGGTTGTAAACCATCTGATTCAGCCCCTCATCGCTGTGAACTGTGGCCTGGACCGGGCAAACAACTTCGCAGGGCGCCTGCTCACACTGCACGCAGGCGACGGGCTGGAAGAGCGTCCGCGGATTCGCCGCGTCGCCTTCATAATAGCGATCGATCCGCAGCCAGTGCATTTCACGCTCGCGCAGCACCTCATCTTTGCCGACGGTCGGAATATTGTTCTCCGACTGGCAAGCAATGGTGCAGCCGTTGCAGCCGATACAGGCAGTGAGATCGATCGACATGCCCCAGGCATACCCTTCGGAAGTGAACTCATTTGAGTAGAAGCTCAGCACCTCCTCGTGATCCTTGCTCTCCCCATAGCTGGGGTCGGCCAGGAACTGCTCGAAGGTCATCACCTGAATGGGATCTTCGCTGGCCACCATCTCGGTATTGCGCTGGGTGGAGGCAAGCGCGTAACGCTGGCCCGTCGCCGCCATCTGCAGACCGCCGGCAAACCAGGGCGCTGCACTGGTGCGCAGCGGATAGGCATTGACGCCTACACCGACGCCAGGCGAACTGCCTGCCGTACGTCCGTAACCCAACGCAAGAGTGACCGAGTTGTCGGCATGGCCGGGGAGAACCCAGACTGGGGCTGTGACGCTGCCCTGGCTGAGGGTTAGCTCGACCAGATCGCCGCTCATCAACTGCATCTGCTCGGCCGTAGCCGGGCTGATCAGGGCTGCATTGTCCCAAGTAATCTTGGAGAGCGGCTTGGGCAACTCCTGAAGCCAGGTGTTGCCGGCAAAGCGTCCGTCCCAAACGGAGGGATCGGGACGGAAGATGAGTTCGAGGCCGTCAGCAGGCGCCCCGGCTTCCAACTGTGCCAGAGACTGGAGGCCCGGCGTGACCTCAGCGGCCGCCGTGCCCTCAATCACGCCGTCATGGAGCGCCTTGCGCCATGCAGCTTCGAAATCGCCGCCCGGCAGCGCGCTGGACCAGTAATCGCGGACGATGTCATAGTCTGAACGACTGTCGCCCTGCAAAAGGGCCAGGAGCTGAATGGGTGAACGGACGGTATCATAGAGGGGCCCGATGGGCGGCTGAGTCAGACTGGCCGTGCCGTCAAAGGCCCGGGCGTCGCTCCATTCCTCTACGTAATGAGTCTGGGGCAGATGCCATGTGGACGCTTCAGAGGTTTCATCTACGACGAGGGAGAGATGGATGCTATTAGGCGCCTGGGCCAGTGCGGCGGCAAAGTTCAGATCCGCCGGCGCATTGTAGACCGGGTTCCCCCCGATCATGACCAGCACGTCGACCGCGCCCGACTGCAGGTCGGCCACGAGTTCGGCGATATCCTCGACCTGCACGACCGGATTGGCCATGACGGGTTCGGTGTAGACAACGGTCGCGCCGACGTTGCCCAGGGCATCATTCATGGCATGGGCCAGAGCGTGGACGGCCGGTGATTGGGCCGCGCCCGGCACGACCAGGCTGGCGCCAGCGCTGTCCTGCAGGGCCTGAGCAACCGTATCGAGCCAGGCTGTATCCCAGCTACCGGATCCGGCGTCGCCGGCGCTGACGCCCAGGGCCGCAGCCAGTGCCCGGGCGAAACCCTCGACCTCGCTGGCCCGCAGGGGCATGCGCTCATCGGCCACTGCGCCGGTGTTGGTGG
>CAYZLP010000062.1:0-11844 GCA_964478635.1 uncultured Caldilineaceae bacterium | reverse complement strand
GCGCTTTACGGCGGCGGACGCTTTAGCGACCCGACCCAGCGGGATGAGGTCATCGCCTACAACGAACGCGTGGCCCGCTTCCTGGTTGCCAATGGCGCCGACCGCATCGTCTTCGGCCCTGCCGGCCCGCGCACGCCAGGCGGGACGTCGCTGGAAGAACTGAAAGAGGCCGCGAAGACCATCAACGCCGCGGCCGAACGCTGCTATGACTTGGGGGTTCTGGCCTGCGTACACCCGCATCTCTGGACCGAACTTGAAGCGCGCGCGGAGATTGACGCCATCATGGAGTGGACCGATCCGCGCACGGTCTTCTTCGCGCCCGACACCGCGCACCTCTACCGGGCCGGCATGGATCCGGTCGCGGTCATGGCCGACTACGCCGAGCGTATTCGCTACGTCCACCTCAAGGACGTCACGCCGGATGCGCCGGACATGAGCCAGTTCACCGCCTTCACCGGTACCGAACAACTGCCTGTCTTCTGCGAGCTGGGTCTGGGCCCGGTCGATTTCCCCGGAATCATCGAGTTCTTGCGCAGTATCGACTATCAAGGATGGCTGACCGTCGAAATCGACAAGTCCACATGCACGCCGATGAACAGTCTGCGAATCTGCAAGGAGTATATGGAGGGGGTGCTGGGAATTGACGTAGGCGGTTAGGAAATCAAGATTTTGAGTGATCGAGCGAATGGGAGATTCATGCATGGCGGGAATTGGGATTGTCGGGTGCGGGAATATCAGCGACATCTATTTTCAGGCCGGAGAGAAGTTTCAGGCCCTTGACATCGTCGCCTGTGCGGACCTGGTGCAGGAACGGGCAGAGGCCAAGGCCCGCCAGTACGGCGTACGCGCCTGCTCAGTGGGAGAGCTATTGGCGGATCCGGTCGTCGACATCGTCGTCAATCTAACCATTCCGGCTGCCCATGCCGAGGTGGATCTGGCGGCCATTGCGGCCGGTAAGTCGGTCTACGGGGAAAAGCCGCTGGCCTTGAATCGGCTGGATGGCGCCGGGGTGCTGGCCGCGGCTGAAACGGCAGGCCTGCGCGTCGGCAGCGCGCCCGACACCTTTCTGGGCGCGGGCTTGCAGACCTGCCGCAAATTGCTCGACGAGGGCGTGATCGGAACGCCGGTGGCCGCCACGGCCTTCATGGTCTGCCACGGTCACGAGGACTGGCATCCCAACCCCGCATTTTTCTATAAGCCGGGCGGCGGCCCCCTTTTCGACATGGGACCATACTATCTCACGGCGCTGGTCGCCCTGCTCGGCCCGGTCCGACGGGTGACGGGCGCAACGGGCATCTCCTTTCCCCAACGGGAAATCTCCAGCGCACCGCTAGCGGGGCAGACAATCGACGTGGAGGTTCCGACCCACGTGAGCGGTCTGCTCGACTTTGCGGCGGGCCCCATCGCCACGCTGATCATGAGCTTCGACGTCTGGTCTTCCACCTTGCCCTGGCTGGAAATCTACGGCAGCGAAGGTACCTTGCGCCTCCCCGATCCGAATACCTTCGGCGGGCCCGTCTTCGTTCAGCATCGAGAGGAAACAACCTGGCAAGAAATTCCACTGGCCTTTCCCTACGCCGACAATTCACGCGGTTTGGGTGTCGCCGATCTGGCCCACGCCCTGCAGAGCGATCGTCCCCACCGCGCCTCAGGCGAGCTGGCCCTCCACGTCCTCGACATCATGGAAGCCATCGGCGAGGCCTCGAGCCACGGCCGCCACATCGAGCTGACCACGACGTGCGCCCGGCCAGCGCCCTTGCCTCCAGGATTGGCCGCGGGCCTTCTGGACTGAAGTCACTATTACGAAGCCTCTGGCCTTAAGCGGGGCGCAGCCGCAGTGTCACAATCTCAAAAGGGCGGACCACAAGTTCAAGCCCGTCCGCTTGGCAGTCGAGTTCTCGCTGATTCTCCTCCAGAAGATTGGCGCGCCACGCCGCGGCCAGCGGAAAGCCCGTGCGCAACCGGATCGGACCCCGGCGGCGCAGGCTCTCATAGAGACGCACGATCACGCCATCGCCATCTTCGGCAGCTTTGACCGTCTCGATGACGATGTTTTCCTGATCGCACGTAACAAAAGGAAGCATCCGTCTGCGATTCCAGCTTTTTGTCCCGCCCTCTCTCATGCTCCCCCCGCCGTCTGAGCTTGTCGAAGACGAACCTTCCGTCAACTCCCTCCCCCCGCCGTCTGAGCCTGTCGCAGACGAATCCGCCTTCGACAAGCTCAGGCTGCGGGAAAGGGGGCGGTTCCCTACCCGATAGGCAATGGGCGGGTTATTCACGGCATACGCCTGGGCAATCGTGGCTGCGCCGAGGCGGCCTGCATGGGGCAACAGACTATAGCGGAAGCGATGCTCGCCCTGATCCGCCGCGGGATCGGGGTAGGTGGGACTGCGCAGAAGGCTGAGCCGCATGACCGTACCGGACGGTGCTGCGTCCTGGATGTCATGGCCGTATTTGCAGTCATTCAGCAGGCTGACGCCATAATCGTCCTCGCTCACGTCTACCCACTTCTGGGCGGCCGTTTCGAAGCGCGCCCAATCCCAACTCGTGTTGCGGTGCGTGGGTCGCTCCACATGTCCCCACTGGACTTCGTAGGTTGCCGCGGGCGTCAAGAGATCCACCGGAAACGCGACCTTGAGCAAGACATGTCGCTCTTGCCAATCGATCTCCGTATCGAAGTCGATGCGACGACTCGCGTGGCTGAGCGAAATACGCTGCGTGAAGCGGCTGTTGAGGATGCGCCGCGTGATCGCCAGCGTGGCGCGCAGGGGGCCTTCTTCAATGACGTCGATGGACTCCGCAGGCGCGGCCAGCCACCGCTTGTCGTCGTAGAATATGTCGATATCCCAGGCATCCCAGCGCATGGGGCGATCCTCAAAGGCCTGAAACTGGTTGGCGATCGCACCGGCGGGCAAGATTTCCCGGCCTTGGGTTTTGTCGAAGATGCGAACGATATCGCCGGCGTCGTCCAGTTCAATACGCAGATAGCGATTCTCCAGATGGTTGCGTGAGACCGACAAGCCGGCCAGGGGTTCATGCAGCGGCCCCGGCGCCTGGATGGAATAGGGCAACAATTCACCGGGATCCAGCAGGTAACCGCCCGCGACGACCTGTCCGTGAACAGGAACCGGCTCTTCCGCGGAAGCGGGCATGAAGATCAGTTCGTGGAGCGGATGGCCATTGGGGTTGATCAGGAGGTCTCTGCTCCTCAGGCTTGCCCCGACGGTTGACAGCGCGTCATCGATCACGCCTTCCGCTAGCTGGCGGACTTCGGCGTATTGCGCCTGTGACTCCCGGTAGACGGCGGCGATGCTAGAACCAGGGATAATGTCGTGAAATTGGTTGAGGCACACGAGCTGCCAGCCCCGCTGGATGGCAGACTGTGCATTGGATAGATCGAACTGCGCTTCAGGACTTGCAGCCTGTGGATTGGCCACTGCAGCCCAAGCGGCGAAAAACTCCGCATTGTGGAGCAGAAATTCGCTCTGACGGTTGGCGCGCTTGTTCCGGGCCTGGGTCGTATAGGTGCCCCGATGGTATTCGAGATAGAGTTCGCCTTTCCAGACGGGCAGTGCGTCGCCACTGTTGGTTTCAAGCGAACGGAAAAACTCAAGGGCGCTGGCGTGACGAATGTGGGGCGTTGCTGGAAAATCACCCATTGTGCGGATATTCTCCAACATCTCTCGTGTGGGGCCGCCGCCGCCGTCGCCATACCCGAAGGCCATGAGGAGATCCCGGGCCTGTTCTTTCTGCTGGAAATTGCGCCAGGTGCCCAGTACAGAAGCGGGTGTTGCGGTTGCGTTGTAGGTGCTGGAATAGTTGCTGCTTCCGGGATCGGGCGTAGGGCTGTAGTGGGTGAGCACCCGGGTACCATCCAGTCCCTGCCACCAGAACGAGTCGTAGGGCATGCGGTTGTATTGGTTCCAGCCGATCTTGATGGTGAAGAAATAGTCGAGGCCCGCCTCCCTGATAAGTTGGGGCAGATTCCAAGCATATCCAAAGACGTCGGGCAACCAGAGAATCGGCGACTCTGCATCCGGGCCGAAGTGCTCGCGGAAATAGCTGCGCCCCAGCAAGAACTGGCGAGCCAGCGCCTCGCCGCCGCTGATATTGCAGTCGGCCTCTACCCACATGCCGCCGATCGGTTCCCAGCGCCCGTCGGCTACCCGTTGCTTGATGGCTTCAAAGAGCGCAGGCTGATCCTGGCGCACGTATTCATAGAGCTGGGGCTGGCTTTGCGTAAACTTGTAGTCGGGGAATTGCTCCATCAAGCGCAGAACGGTGTGGAAGGTGCGCTCGGCTTTGCGCCGGGTTTGGCCCAGGGTCCAAAGCCAGGCAACGTCGATGTGGGCATGGCCGATGGCAAAGATGTTCACATCCAGGCTGCCGCCGGCCCGAATAATGGCGGCATCCAGGGCAGCCTGCGCAGATGCGACCGAAGCGTAGAAAGCATCGCCCATGGGTTCCCGGATATCCAGCAGGCGAAAGGCATCGTCCAGCCCGTTGAGCAATTCGCCCTTGGCGGGCTGACTGTCATCGATTTCGTTGGCAACACCGAGGGCCGTGCGGGCTGCCGCAACAAAATCGCGCGTGGGCTGGTCAATTCCCACAATCCGGCATTGGCCCATGAGCAGTTGCTGGCCCAACCTGCTTTCACCCTCGGAGCCGACGCTCATAACGCCGCTGCCGGTCCAGCCATGAAGGGCCAGTTCATGAGGCTTGCCGTCTTGCCACTCGGGGCGGAGCAGGATCTCCTGATGATGGCGGTCACACGCGGCAAAGGGCTCACCGTCCACGTAGATAAGCGCTTCCGGGTGGCTGAAATCGCCGGCATTGCCTAGGGGCAGATAGAGCGCAACCGGTCCGGGAGAACTCCACTCGACCGGCACGGTGAAACGGCTCCGCAAAACGAAAACCTGTCCCCAACTGCCCCAATGGGTATGGGGGGAAATGACGGGCCATTCGGCCACATCAGCCGGATCGCGCTGGATGGCTGTGCGGGCATTCGGATCCACCGGGCCTTCCAAAGCGGCGTAGTGAAAAGGCGGCAGGTCCACCGTGCGGCGATACACCAGCGGAGCGATCAGGTCAAGACGCTGCGCGATCTTCTCTGCGGTCCAGCGCTGTTGGTGAATCATGGGTGATTTCGTTGCCTCCAGTTCAGCAGTTGTTTGTTCCCGGTCCGTTTTTTTCCTGGATGCGAGTCTGCTCCAAGTGTCACACCATTGCATCTATTGTACTGCACTTCCCCCATTTCTTAGCCCAGAGGGAAGAGGCGCCTCACACCGGCACCCTCTTTGAGCACCGAATCTATGTGGACCTGACCAATGGAGAAAATTGTCGCTTGACAGCAGACCGAGCCTCGCAGTATTCTCCAGACTGACCCGATACGCTCTTCTGCAAGCTGTTTAGTGAAAGGAGGTGTACACAAATGGCACAAACACAACATCATACCTCCGGAGAAGCCGAACCGTCTCAACAAACCGATGCCCTGATGGTCTTGCCTGGTTGTTGAAGCATTCTGACAACCCACTGCTTTGATTTGGCGCGAAGGCCGTAGGTATGATGACTCACACCTGCGGCTTTTTTGTTTCGGAAAATTGGACTCCAAATCATTGAGGTGAAGAATGAATCGGAACCATCAGTTGAGTTTGTCGAGCTTCCCGATCCTTGTGACTGAGCGGCTGGTGCTGCGTGAACTGCGTCTGTCCGACGCGGCCGATCTGCTTGTGTTCCGGGGTGACCCATACGTGCAGCGTTACAATGGACCGGTCTACGAGACGCTCGCGGAGGCACAACGTAGCATTCAGGATTCCCGAACCGAATATATGGAACGAGACGGGATCACCTGGGGGGTCACCCTTGAGTCCCACGATCACGTAATTGGCCACTTCGGCTTCCACAGTTGGAGCCATCATCATCGGCGTGCAGAGGTCGGCTACGATCTCGCCCGTGCGTACTGGGGTCAGGGAATTGCCGCCGAAGCCTTGCAGGCCATTGTGCGCTTTGGGTTCGAGCAGATGCGTCTAAACCACATCTATGCCGGCACAATTGCCGACAATCACGAATCTGTCCGTCTCTTAGAAAGGGTCGGCTTCCACCTGGACGGCATCCGACGCAAATTCTCCTGGGAAGATGACGGTACCTTTCACGACAGCGCGCTCTACAGCCTCCTTCAAGAAGACTATGTCGGCTAGGGGCAAGACTGGCAGGCAGAAAGCCTGTGGGTTCGCCAGCCCCAGGAGCGCCAAGATGATGGCGCGGAGGTATAGAAAAAGGGAGCAGGATGGGAAGCAGGCACCCTGCCGGTGGTAAGTTGCCTGCTTCTCCGTCGGAGCGTTACGGTCTTCTGGTTTTGTTGCAACATCGGATGCAATTGTTGAAGGTCAATACAGCAATTGCTCCAGTTTGGGCTCGTGCAGCCGTCACCTAACGTCTTCCATAAATGCGGCAATGGCCGATTCTTCGTCTGCTGTCAATCCCAGATCGCCCAGCTCCCTCCAGATTTCGGAATCGTCACGTGATACATGCTGCGTCCCTACCTATACCTCGACCCTCGATGGCGGGTAGAACTCCTCATTGCCCGCAAAAAAGCGCAAACCGCGCACGACGACATGGGAATCCCCCTTAAATGCAAGCTTCCATGCCTTGGCATGGGTGAGCGGAAAGGTGACCTCCGTGTTCGCGTGGATTAGAGGCGTACGCTGGAGGAATTGGAAGGCACCCTTATCATCCGCGACTTCGATTTGCACCTCTTTGGCTCGATGGAACTGCCCGCTGTGCTGGGTGTAGAGTTTCAGCCGATCGAGCGGAAAGGCCGGAAAGACGTCATCCGGGAACACCACGGTGAATGAAACCCAACCGGCCTCGTTTACGTCGTCCGAATGCCACATGGTTCGAGCATCGAACTTGGCCGATGGCGAGTTCGCACGGATAACCCGTTGGATCTCGACCAGATTGGACACCTTGCTGCCAAACGTTTCACCTGACTGCGTCACGGCATGTGGACCAGGCGGCGGAAACAGCTCAACGTCGTCCACGAAGAATCGCAATCCCCGGAGGGCTACATGCCCACTGTCGCCGGCTTGGAACGCTAGACGCCACGTACGGGCATTGGCCGCAGCAAACTCAATTTCAGTATCGATGTCCGGTGTCGCTACACGCTTGACAAACTGAAACGAGCCATCCGGTTGCTCCCGCTCCACCTGCACCATCTCGGCCTTATGAAATTGACCGCTATGCTGCGTGTAAACTGCAATTCGGTTTAGCGTAACGGCAAGGGGAAAGGTCACATCCAGCGAAACCCATTCACCGTTCTTAACCTTGACTGAGTGCCACATGCGATCGCCATGGAAACCGACCTTGGGCGTGCTGCTCAGAATCCAACGGCCAGGATGATCGTTCACTCCCAAGATGTTGCTGAACTCCGCGGTTTGGCTGCTGGTGCACCAGAACATGTGCATCGGTCCGAGATACAGCGACCGCACAATCCCGTCATGCGGCGGACAATTCGAGCTGCAATCCGAGCCCGGCGGACAATCGAAGTCTGTCTCAGCATCAAAAACGAGGTTCGGGAAGACCAGCTTATTGCGAGCAAGCGCCTCAATTTCGTCTCCGATGAGACAGCCGGGAATCGATGCGGCATTGGTCGCGTTGGTCTGGTTCTTCTCCTTGTATGACATGATGGAATTGCTGCACTCCTTTGCGTAGTAGCAGCTTTGGACACCGGCGGTCACCGGCGCGTTCCCCGGATGAATCCGTTGCTCGACATGCGTCAGGCCGAAGGAGTGGCCCAATTCATGAAGCAGCGTCGACATCAGCTTGCCATCAGCAAATTGCCAGCTCGGAATGACCAAGATGCCGCCGCCCAGATTCAGCGCGCCGTTTAGGTTGCGTCCGCCGCCTGCCCCCCATGCTCTTGTCGGATCGACCATCAGCACTGACAGGCAATAGGGCAAGGTGTAGCGAGTGTAACGTTGATTCTCATCAAGCTCTGTGTCAAGGATCTCGGCGAGAATCGTCTCAACGCCGTTGCTGCATTCTTCGTTCTTACCCAGTTCGGACGGATGCTTCAGGCCGTCCAAGGTGAAGCACATCTGCTGGTACTCAGCCGCAGTGAATTTGCCATCGATGATTCTCAAATCTGCAAGTTCAAAGGTATCGCGCCCTTTCAGCAGCAGCTCGAATTTCTCGCGGGCTGCAATATGAAAACCAAGCCAGCGCAGCAACCACTCGTTGCTCTTCGGCACACCTTTCGGGTAAAAGACGATGGGCTTGACGGAGATTCTTGTACCGGGAAGGAAATTCATGGTTGTGTTGTCCTATCTCAAATTGGGTTGTGTGGGGAACTTCGTCAATTGGCCATCCAGCGGCTCAACAACGGTTTTCCCAACGGTGGATTCCGGCACGAACGCGTTCCGATATGCATCCAGGAGCAGACTCTTGGCATCCTTCAGGCCATTGATCATCAACATTGCCTCAACGCCGCTGTCGAAATGCACCAGCATGGTGCTGAGCTGCGCCCCGCTGTTCGTGGGCTTTCCATCGCTGTCGCTGCCCGGAAAGAAGCCGCCTTTCCCCCATGCATGACCGCCATCAGGCATCTCGCCATAGTCGCCAAAGCCAAGCCCTTGATCCTTCAGTGTTTGCACTTGGCTGGCCGACAGCAAGGTTCCATTGAAGACGGCAGCAACGAAGATGGCCAGCTCGTGGATGGAAATGTGGGAACCGGCGCTGCCAGCCCTCTCGCTCCAATCACCGTAGGATGTGCCTTTGCCGTTCCCCGGAGGCGCAGCATAGAAGAGCGGCGGATGGGTTGCAGTCGGCTCGTACGCCACGTTGAAAATACCCAGCGGTGCGAAAATGGCTTTGTTGACGTAGCTGATGAAGCGACTGGCTGACTTTGGGCCGGGATCATTGGTCCAGTCGTTGAATCCGTCTAGTGACGCCACCAGGATGCGCAACAGGGCGTAGTTGACGTTTTCATATTCCTTCACTTTGTCTTCCATGTTGACGCCGGCTTCGACCATTTGCTGGATACCATCATAAAACAGGCTGACGCCCTTACTCCTGAATCCGCTCTTGTGGCTCAACAGTTCGGCAAAGGTAATCGTCTTCACCGAAGCCGGAATCTTCCAGGGGGTGGGCAAGAAAGGGTGGATTTTCGCATGGATGCTGAGCCGACGCTTTGCGAGCAGCTGCTGGACGGCAATCGCCGTGACGGTCTTGGATACGCTGGCCGGATTGAAGCGATCGAATACGGTGAACTCACGTGCAGGTGGATCTGCATGTGTACGTGCCGGACCGCTGGCACGTTGGATCACTGAGAGTCCGCGTCGCACCTCGAAACCGTATTTGGCGACGTTGTCGCCCTGCAGGGCTTGCTCGATGTTGTCCGCAAGGCGCTTGAGATCGAAGCACTGACCGTTGGCGCAGAAGACGCCGGTGAGCGCAGTCGGCCCGGCTTCCCAGATGGCTGCGTAGCGAGCGCCGTTGAGCAGTTCGTAACCACAGATGGATTTCAGCCTGTATCCCTGAATGGCATAATCCGTGAACTCACCCTGATAGCTGTTGGAACTCATGCGATGACGGGCAATCCAGACCGGTCCCGACTCTTTCTCCCAGATCGCGGCGTAGAGATCCTTGCCATCCATGGTGTACGCGCTGACGTGACTCAGGCGATAGCCCTGATTGACGAGTGCCTCAAACGTGTCCTGATAGGCGACTGACGTCAGGCCGTGACGGGCTACCATGGGCGGACCCGGGCGTTTCTCCCAAATCGCCGCGTAGCGGGCAGCGTCCCCGAAACCACATCCATCAACCCGAGTCAACCGGAAACCGAGCCGCGCATTGCGCATGAACTCCATCTGATATTCATTTGAGGTCATTCCGTGCCGTGCCTTCCAGGCTGGACCGGAACGTTGCTCCCAGATGGCGGCGTAGTGGATGGTACGATTGACGGTGTAGGCATTGACGAGCGTCAGTCGATATCCTTCACCCACAAGCTGGTCAAAAGTCTGTTGATACTCCGTCGCCGTCAGACCGTGCCGCGCGGTCCAGGCCGGTCCAACTATCTTCTCCCAAATGGCGGCAAAGCGAGGCTGATCGTTGATTGCGTAACCTGCCACATGCGTCAGCCGATATCCGTTGTCGGTGTGGGTGTCGAATTCATTTTGATACTGATCTGAGGTCAAACCATGCCGGGCAATCCACGGCGTCGGATTCGTCATCATGTCGGTCGCTCCTTGTGATTATGAAGATGATGTGGCAGCATTGGCTGGCCCCATTATTTCATGCCCGCGTCTGGCGATCGTTACGACAAGCGCAACGAACACGTCAAGCGGCCGAACTTCCGGATGGAGCGATCCACAGCGGATGAGCGCCCGAAGCCCAAAATGACATTCTGGACAACGGAACGCATGCGGCTGCGCCGCTTTGCCCCGACCGACCTCGACAATCTGGTTCAACTGGATAGCGATCCGGAGGTCATGCGCTATCTTTCGGGTGGCGCGGCCACACCGCGCCATGTCATCGAGCGCGAAATTCTGCCCGCTTTCATGCGGTTTGAGAGTGCGGAACTTCCATGCGGCGTGTGGGCAGCGACGGAGCAGGACAGTCAAGAGTTTCTCGGCTGGTTCAGCCTGCGCCTGACGCATGACAGCCACCGGAGCGCCGCGCTGGGCTACCGGCTGCAGAGAGCCGCGTGGGGTCAGGGCTACGCCACCGAGGGCGTCCGGGCCCTCATCGATCGGACTTTTCGGGAAACGACCATCCCACGAATCGTTGCCACGACCTATGAAGAAAACCTGGCCTCCCGCCGCGTCATGGAAAAAGCGGGAATGAGATTCATCCGCGCATTTCGCGTCACCGCCGCAGACCTGGCCGACGTCGAGACCTACGCCGCCGATCCCGCCGACATCTGGGAGGGCGAGGATGTCGAATATGCCGTGACCCGGGCCGAATGGGCGCAGGCGTTCGGTTATGCGGCCATGGGTTCGCAAGTGGGCGTGCGAACTGAATGAATGTCCGCCCCTGGCGAGCAATGCTGCTTCTCACCCTCACACGCAGGTGCAAAAAGCGCTGGACCGGAGTATGATATAGAAGGCGCATAAGCCATGGGAGCGCCTTGTCTCCCTGCCCTGCTGCGGAAGCGGCCTTTGCTCATGTCCATGACTTTGCTGCGAACCAAACTGTTCCGCCCCCTGCCCCGTGCCGCGGTGGTGACACGTGCGCGGCTCCACGCGCGGCTCAACAGCGGGCTGGAGGGCCGCCTGACTCTGGTCTCCGCGCCGCCTGGTTTCGGCAAGAGTACGCTGCTCGGATCGTGGGCCGGCAGTGCCCCCCTTCCCTGCGCCTGGCTGACCTTGGATGAGACGGACAACGAGCCGACCCAATTTTGGCGTTACGTCGACTCAGCCCTGCGCACGGTTCCGGCTGTTCACTTGCCCGAAAGTGAGGCGGCATATGCAAACCAGTCCAATCACGGGGCCGATGAATTGGCCATCGGGCTCATCAACCGCCTTACGGAAGTGCAGGGCGCTCGCGCCGTCTTGATCCTGGACGACTATCACACGATTCGCAACCCGGAACTTCAAAGCGCCATGCAGCGCTTTGTGGACGCGTTGCCGCCGGCCCTCCACCTGGTCATTGCCGGGCGTACGGACCCGCCCTGGCCCCTGGCCCGCTGGCGCTCGCGCGGTGAGTTGACCGAAGTACGCGCGCCGGAACTGCGCTTTACGGCCGAGGAGGCCGCCGCCTTCCTCACCGACGTCATGGGGCTGGCCTTGACCCCTGCCGAAATTACCCTATTGGAAGAGCGCACGGAGGGCTGGATCGCCGGGCTGC
>CAYZLP010000061.1:0-11871 GCA_964478635.1 uncultured Caldilineaceae bacterium | reverse complement strand
CAAACGACGCGCCCCGGCATGGTCGCCGGCTCCAGGGGCACGATTGCGTTGAGGGGTTGGCCGGTGATCAACATGCCGCCGCTGTGGATGGAAAGATGGCGCGGGCAGCCGTCGATTTGGGCCAGGAGGGAGAGGAGAAGGGAGAGGGGGTGTGGCGAATCGACCATTGACAATTGACCTTTGATAATTGACGATTGACAATGGTCGATTGTTAATGGTCGATGGTCGATTGTCAATTCAAACGTGTTTCTCAGCTGTTCGGCTGCAACCTTGGGGGAGTTTGTGTCGATTTGCTGGAGAAGACGCTCGATAGTGGGTTGGGGGAAGTCGAGGGCTTTGCCCAGGTCGCGCACGGCGCTGCGGGCCCGGTAGGTGACGATGTTGCAGACCATGGCCACGTGTTCGTGACCGTAGCGCCGGTAAACATACTGGATCACCTCCTCCCGGCGATCCGCGGCGAAGTCGATATCGATGTCGGGCATGGTGAATTTATCGCTGCTGAGGAAGCGCTCGAAGAGCAGATCGTGGCGGATGGGATCGATGCTGGTGATGCCGAGCAGGTAGGCCACGATGGAGTTGGCCGCCGAACCGCGCCCCTGACAGCGAATGTCCTGCTCCCGGGCAAAGCGCACGATGTCCCAGACAATCAGAAAATAGTCGGCCAATCCCGCTCGCTCAATGATTTCCAACTCGTGGGCCAACTGCTTGATCACCCGGGGCGTCAGTTCCGGATAGCGCTGCGCGAGGTGCTCGTGACACAAACGGTAGAGGAATTCAAATGCGGAGGGCCCTCCAGGCTCCCCATGCATTTGCGGCAGCCGAACCGCGGAAAAGTCGAGGGAGACCCGGCAGCGGGCGGCGATTTCGGCGGTTACGGCCAGGGCGCCGGGAAGCTCGACGAAGCGACGGGCCATCGCGGCCGGCCCGGTCAAAGCATAGCGGCTGTTGAGGGGCAGCCGCCCCGCCCGCCGCGCTGCGGTAAGGGTTTCGTTGTGGCGGATGGCAATGAGGGCATCGCGCAGGCGACTGCCATCGGGCGTGGCGTAGTGAACGTTATTGGTGGCGACCAGGGAGATCTCGGCTCGGCGGGCCAGGGGAATCAACCGCCGCAGGAGGCGATCGTCGTCGGGCAGGGCATGATGCTGCACTTCAGCGAAGCAGTGATCGGGGCCGAAAATCTCTCGTAGCTGCAGGAGTCGTTCCCGGGCCCGGTGCGGATCATCCTGCAGCAAGGCCGCGGCCACGGGCCCATGCCGGCAACCGCTCAGCGCGATAAGACCGGCACGATGCTCGGCCAACTGCGTCCAGGAGAGAACAGGCTCGACCTTGCCAGGCCAGGGTAGCGAGAGATCAGGAATGGCGGGCGGGTTGCGGACCGCTTGCAGGTCAGGATGAGATCCGCCAAAGATCGCCGCCTCCCCTCGTTCCCCGCTCCTGGCCAACGTAATCAGCCGGCACAGATTCTCATACCCCGCTTGATTTTCCGCCAATAGCGTCAAGTGATGGTCATCGGCCAACGTCACTTCGGCCCCGATGATGGCAGGAAGTTCAGCCTGGTGCGCGGCCGTCCAAAAACGCACGGCTCCGGCCAGGCTATCATGATCCGTCAGGGCCAATCCTGCTAATCCCAACGCCTGGGCCCGGTCAACCAACGCCTCCGGCGACGATGCGCCATCCAACAGCGAAAAGTAGCTGTGGCAGTGTAGCTCAGCGTAACACCTCCTAATCATAAACCTTTCCCAAGTACCACCTTTCTTGTAAAAAGTCGTAGTAGATGACGCAGAGCAGGCCGTCGGTGGTGGTGACGGCCAGGTAGTCGCGCCAGATGCGGCCTTCTTCGCTCCACCAGTCGGTGTCGATCTGCCAGCGCTGCTGCACTTGCTGGAGGCGATGGTTACGCCCCTGCCAGCTGAAGCGCAGGGGTCGGCCCTGTCCGTCCAGCACCATGTCGATGGGATCGCCCTCGGGCCAAAAGCGGGTCATGGCATGGCGCGTAAGCGGGTGCGCCGTGCAGCAACGGGATGGCGATCGTCGATCCATTCCGTCTGGAAAAAAATCGCGCCATAACGGCCGGCGAGGACCTGCGCCACGTCAGCCAGGGGCATCGGGCTCTCTTCCATATCGGGCAACAGGGTCAGCTGGCGCATAGGCAGTTCGGCGGTTGCGGTCACGACAAGCCGGGCCGCACTCAGTTCGCCGGGCCAGTTCACGCTCGATAATTGGGCGGCCAGCAATTCACCCAGGCGGACCGTGTCGGCAATGGGGGTGACGACTGCCAAATCCAGCGTATGCGTTTCGCCCATGACGAACTGCAAGGTGATGCGTAGCCGGCTGATGCCGCGCAGCATTGCGGACAGCTCATGGAGCGGCGATTGCAGCGCCTCTTCCAGCGCAGCCAGCAGGGGCGGCAGGAGTCCCGTGGGCGGATCGACAGCGACTTCCAGCGCGAGAGGCGGCGCGCTCAGTGTGGGGTAGACAGGCCGGTCGTCGCGTCCTTGAGCCCACTGCTGGGCCAGCTGGCCGGCCCGACCAAAGCGCTGCCGGACGGCCGCGGCGGGCAGGCGGCCGAATTGCCCCAACGTGCGAATGCCCAGCCAGTGGAGCTGCTGCAGGGCCGCCGGCGCCAGGGGCAGCAGGGTAATGGGCAGAGGCGCCAGAAAAGCAGCCTCCTCCGCTTTGTCGACCAGGCGCATGCGCCCGGCCGCGGCCCGGGCCGCGGCCGCCCGGGCCGTAAACTTGCCCGAATCCCAGCCCAGGGCCGGTTGGAGATCCCGGCCCAGCGCCTGCCGCACGTGTCGCCCCAATTCGGCGGCCAGCGGCTGCACGGCGGTGCCGGTTTGGGCCACGGGCCGCAGATCCAGATAGGCCGCGCCCCAGCCCACCGTCTCCACCGGCAGGGCCCACTCGGCCAGGATGCCGAGTAATTCGGCCTGGGCATCCTGCGCGGCGCGCATGTCGCATGGCAACAGGCGCAGATCGGGACAGCGGGCCAAAGCCTGGGCCGGTCGCATCTCCGGCAAGACGCCCGCCGCCCGGGCCGGGGCCGAAGCCGCGCAGACGCGTTCATCCGCCCCCAGCAAGGCAAGCGGCCAATCACCGCCAGAAGGCAGATTTCCCTCCCGGGCCAGCGTCAACAAAAACTCGGGCACGTAACAACAGAGTACGCTCAATTCCTACTACCTCGCCGCGTAAACGCTTTGACTGGGTTCAACACCAGTACCCCGGCGGAAATTCGGCTCCCCTAACAGTGGTAGAAAGTGTCGGTTCATTTCCGCCAGAATTTACTACCAGTTTTCCCGGGCGCGCACGGCGCCGTTGAAGTGAATTTCGATGCGCGCACTCGGCTGATCCCGGCGCCAGCGACTTTTGACGATTTGGACCTGGGCCCGGTAGCCGACCAGTTCGCCTTCCCGGCGCAGCCAGCGCTCCCGGCGGAAGCGCAGGTGAAGGGCGGCGTGTTGGCGGACGGCGGCCGTGCGGTCCAGGTTGAGCCAGCGCAGCCAGGGCGGGTTCAGATCGTCGATACAGAGCAGCGCGCCTTGATTGCGCCGGAGATGGGAAACTGCCGGGCCCAGCGCCTGGAGCAACTGCCGCCAGCGCGTTCGATCAAGGGCCACTTCCACCAGGCTATCGAGCAAGAGCGCATGGATGCGCTTCTCGCGCGCCAGGTCCAAAAGTAGCGCACCCAGGTCGGTATGAGCATCGGGCCGGATCAAGAGCAGCCGGTTCAGATCGATTCCGCAGCGTTGCAAATAGTCGGGATCGGTATGGCGCGCCAGGTCGATCAGCGCAACGGTCGTCTTGGATTTTTTCTGGGCGCCGGCCAGCGTTTTGTAGGCCAGGGTCAGCTTGCCGGACGTGGTCGGACCGGTCAGCAGCGTCAGCGCCCCGCGAGGCACGCCGCCGCAGCCGGTCCGGGCGTCCAGTTCGGCGAACCCGGTGGCGATATGAGGGGATGAACGATCATTGACGCCATCGACACCGCGCCGCAGGGCTTGGGGACCATAGCGTTGTTGAACGATAGCGACGGTCTGGTCCAGCTTGCGCCGGCGACGGTTGGACATGGCAAAGTGCGCAGTGACATGAGTGGATTGATGCGCCGGCGGGGGCGAACAAGATCGATGTGCGCAATGATGGGAACATCATACAGAACATTTGTTCTAATGTCAAGAAGGATCGTAGATCCGTTGCATTGCAACGCCTCTACCCGCAATCACCGCTGGCGGCCTCTTCGCCGGTTTCCATCAAACAAAAAGCCCGGACCCTCAATGAAGGTCCGGGCTTCTGTTTAAAGCGTAGAACAGCGCGTGGGCGCAGCCTTACTGAGCCGACTGCTCCAGCATCTGCACAACGGTTTCGCCGGGCACGAACATGGCGTTCTCGGGCACCTCGATGGCCTCGATGGCGTTGTGATCACCATAGATCGTGTTGGTGTTGAAGCCAACGAAGGTCTGGGTACCAGCCGGGGCAGGCGGCATCGCGCCGGTCATGGCGGCCATGGAGATGAGGCTCGACAGATCCCACTCAAAGGTGGTGGCATAGTCGAGGGTGTACATGGATTCCGGATCGATGGTCTGAACGCTACTGACATCCAGGCCGCCGAAGAGCATGGGCGCAACCATGGGCAGCATAGCCTGGGCCTGGGCGATGTCACCGGCGCTGATGGGCGCGCCTTCGGTCGCCTCGATCTGGGCAACGACCATCTCGATGAAGGCCGGGCTGGTCACAAAAGCACCCATGTCAAAGGTGGTTTCGAAGACGGCCGGATCTTCGCTCGTCTGCGCAATATTCAGGTAATCGCCGAAGATCTCAAGCTGGGCCTCGGGCGAAGCAACGGCCGCCATGGCCCCAATCTGCGCCATATCATCCGAGCTGGAAGCTTCCAGGTCGGCGTTTTCCAGAACATATTCCAGAACCGGGCGCAATTCCGTGCCGATCCAGCCGGTCATGCCGCCCATCTCCGGAACAACAACAGCCAGGTCGTCCAGATTGATGTAGCCGACGCCGTCAACGATGGTAAAGCGAATGCTGATATCGGTGGGCAGGGGATAGCCAATATTGGCGGAGAGCAATTCAGCGGTCTCTTCGCCCAGCATGATGTTGGTCTGCTGTTCCGTATCGATATTGTCGAAGACTTCCATGGCGAAGGCAATGGCTGCTTCCGGATCGCCGGACATGGCCATCATTTCCTCATCCGACATGGCATCAAGCTTGGCCTGGAAGTCCGGATCGGAGACGTAGGCGCCCAACTGATTCCAGTTGACGGCGATCTCACCGAAAGGCGCTTCCGGGATGCCGGTCAGCAAAAAGTCGAGGGTGGATTCATACGATCCGGACGTCATATCCTCCATATTTGCAGCTGTGTCCGTCAGGAGCGTGCACTGCTCCTCAGTCAGATCACCGCAAAAAACAACCGGGTCTTCCGTATCCTGGGCGAAGAGACTGGCCGGAACCAGCGCAAGAACAAAAGCGAGTAAGAGAGGCAGCAGCGTACGCATTCTGCAAGTGACTCCTTTCGATTGGGTGGCAATAAGTAAAAAGTGTGGAATGGGTAATGAACCAACAGACTTTGCAACGATGGTTCGGGGACATCAGTTCCAGTACAAGTCATAGCTCTATCTTACCAAACTGTTGGCGGAATGAAAAACATACTTTCGACTTCCGCGCCTAAAACATCATCCGCTTGATTCAGTCGTCAATACCGTGGGCTTGCTTCCGAAAGAACGCACGGATTCCCGACGAATTCTGTCACCGGGCATGGGGCAAACCATGAACAGCCTGGCGCGTTTCTGTTGCCATTCCGTCGATTTCTTGTAGTCCGGCAGCCGGTAGAATAGCTTGTATGGCGCTCACCTCATTGCCGGACGTCTCTACCATGCACAGGAGGCAAGCGATGAAACCCTTGGTCCACTATTTCGATCCGGAGTCGACAGCCGTGGTCGAGCCGGGTGAGATGATCCATGAGTATTACGGCGTCCCGCCCTGGCTCATGAAGACCTATCTGGCCGAGCTGGGCGCAACCGAGCAGGACGACGAGACGATGCGCTGGGAGACGGGCTGCCGGGCCGTAGTACGGTCGGCGGAACCGCGCCAGATCGGCTCGTTGGTGGTCGGCGGGTCGGTCGTCGAGTTCACCGGCTGCCAGGGCAACCTGGAAACCATGCTGGAAGAGCTGGAATGGAAGACCCTGCGCATTGGCGCATAGAAGCGGCAGGTTTGTTCGCGTGATCCACATCCGACGTCGTATATGCCTCACTGCGGTGGAGCGCCGGGCTTGCGCCTGACTCCACCGCAGGCTTCCCTCCCACCTAGTCCGCCCCTACACCTTTCTCTGCGATCTTTCTCTGTAATTTCTCTGTTGGCCCTATGCGATCATTGCACAAGGTGACGGTCACCCGGCATCAAAAACCACGATCTCTTCGTGCGATCAGTTTAGTTGTACCCGCTTGCACAATCATCGTTCCCAGGATTGCAGGCTACATTTAACAATCAAGCCAAATTGATTAACGACATCTTCGCGATTTGTTAAAAATCGCAATGTAGGATAGTTTGTGATACAAATCACCAACGCACGACTCTCCTGCGTGACCCCCGAGTGGGAATTCCAATTCTTCCACCTCATCAACACCTCGAATGGGGGTCTCCGTTATGCAGAAAAGAATCCAACGATTTGGCCGATTGCTTTGTGTGGTTGTGCTGTATGCCATCCTGGCGGTTCCGACAGTCCATGGGCAAGATGCCGCAACGCCGGATGGCCCCAACAGTGGGCAGAGAATCTTTTTACCGGTCGTTGCCGGTGGCGCCAACGCTGCAATCGAAGCTGCCGCCGCCGAGGATGATCTGTTAATTACAGGCGTGATTGACGGGCCGCTCACCGGCGGAGTACCGAAGGCCATTGAGCTGTATGCCGTCAATTCTATTCCGGATCTCAGCGTCTACGGCCTCGGCTCGGCCAACAACGGCGGCGGTACGGACGGCGAGGAGTTCACCTTTCCCGCCGTTAGCGTCACCGCCGGGACATTCATCTACGTAGCAAGCGAGGGGCCAAGCTTCACCACTTTCTTCGGCTTCTCGCCGGACTACATCAGCAGCGCTGCCGATATCAACGGCGACGACGCGCTGGAATTGTTCACCAATGGAAGTGTTTCAGATATCTTCGGCGACATTGCAGTCGACGGAACCGGCCAGCCATGGGAATACCAGGATGGCTGGGCCTATCGTGTGAATGGAACCGGACCCGACGGCAGCACATTTGCACTCGGCAACTGGTCATTTAGCGGCCCCAATGCACTGGACGGCGAGACCGCCAATGCAAGCGCTGCAACGCCGTTTCCAACAGGAACCTATGGCCCAGGCAGTACCGGCGACACGCCGCCGGTCGTAGTCGCCACAACACCAGCCGATGGCGCCACCAACGTGGCCGTCAACAGCACCGTCACGGTGAATTTCGACGAAACGGTCGACCTCTCGGCCGCAGCCGCCACGCTGGAATGCCCGGCCGGTACGCCCGTCGCGTTCAGCGGGCTGCCTGCAAGCGATGTGACGAGCGTTACGCTGACGCCCGACGCCGATCTGCCGGATTCCACACTCGGTTCGGTCACGATCGTGGCCGCCGAAGTTACCGACAATGACGGGACGGCCGACAATATGGCGGCCGACTACTCCTTTTCCTTCACGACGACCGGCGGCAGCGTTTCGGGCGGCTGGGTGATCAACGAACTTCTAGCCGATCCAGCCGGCGACAGTACCGGCGACGCCAACGGCGACGGAACACGTGACGGCGGCCAGGACGAATTCGTCGAAATCGTCAACAACAGCGGAGCGGCCGTAGACATCTCGGGCTGGACGCTGTCCGATGCCGTTGCTCTGCGCCATACGTTTCCCGCCGGTACGGTCGTACCCAATCAATGCGCTGTCGTCGTATTTGGCGGCGGCACGCCGAGCGGCGGATTCGGCGGCTCGACCGTCCAGACTGCCTCAACCGGGCTATTGGGGCTCAACAACGGCGGCGACACGATCACCTTCAGTGACACAGCCGGCGTAGTCGTTTCCTACGTTTACGGCGCCGAAGGCGGCAGCGACCAGGCACTCACGCGCAGCCCGGACATTACCGGGCCGGATCCGCTGGTGCTGCACAATTCCGTGGCTGCGACGCTCTTCTCGCCGGGAACCCGATTGGACGGCACAGCCTTTGCCGGCTGCCCGTCGCCACCGGTGCTCGACCTGAAAATCCATGAGATTCAGGGCAGCGGCCCCGATGTCACTTCACCGGGCGCAACGACGGCGGTGGAAGCTGTGGTGGTTGGCGACTACCAGAACAGCGATCAGCTACGCGGCTTCTTCATTCAGGAGGAAGACACCGACGCGGATGCCGATCCGGCGACGTCCGAAGGCATCTTTGTCTACTGCAACAGCTGTCCGGTCGCAGTGGCCGTGGGCGACCTGGTGACGGTAACCGGCGCCCAAACGGAGTTCTTCGGCATGAGCCAGCTTGACGTCACGGGCGCTGGCGGTGCGGTGAGCGTCACCAGCAGCGGCAACGCGTTGCCTACGCCGGCAACGCTCACGCTGCCGTTGGCGCCGACCGCCTACGAAGCCTTTGAGGGCATGCTCGTTACCTTCCCCCAGACGCTGACGGTCTCCGAATACTTCGAACTGGCCCGCTACGGCCAGATCGTCTTGACCCAGGGCGGCCGGATCGAGCAGTTCACGAATGCCAACGCGCCCAATGCAGCCGGCTATGCGGCCCATCTGCTCGACAAGGCCCAACGCACGGTTATTCTGGATGACGACAACAACCGGCAAAATGCCCCGCTGGACTTCACCGATCCGGCCTTTGACAAGGCAGTCTATCACCCGACGCCGGGTGGCTTCAGTACCGGCAATTTCTTCCGGGGCGGCGACACCATTGCCAATCTCACGGGGGTGCTGCACTGGTCCTTTGCCGGCCAGAGCGGCACCGACGCCTGGCGCATCCGGCCGGTACCGGAGCAGTTCAGCTATGCTTTCAGCGCGGACAACCCGCGGCCGGGCGTCCCGGACGTGGGCGGCAACCTGCGGGTAGCGAGCTTCAATGTGCTCAACTACTTCAATGGCGACGGCCTGGGCGGCGGCTTTCCCACCGCGCGAGGCGCCGATAGCACGGCTGAGTTCGACCGGCAGACGGACAAAATCGTGGCCGCCATCACCGCGCTGGATGCCGATGTCATCGGCCTCATGGAGATCGAGAATGACTATGCCGACGGCGCAAACAGCGCCATCGCCGATCTGGCGGATGCTCTGAATGCTATCGCAGGGGCCGGGACGTATGCCTATGTGGATCCGGGCACCAATGTAGGCACGGACGAAATCGCTGTTGGCATGCTCTACAAGCCGGCGGTCGTCGCCCTCCTGGGCACGCCCGCCATCTTGGACAGCGCCGCCTTTGTCAATCCCCTGACGCCGGATCCCAAGAATCGCCCCGCGGTGGCCCAGTCCTTCCGCATCGGCGACAGCGCCAATCCGGGCGAAGGCGAAATTTTCACCGTTGTGGTGAATCACCTGAAATCGAAAGGATCGGCCTGCGGCACGGGAGATGACGATCCCGCCACAGGCCAGGGCAACTGCAACGCCACCCGGGCCGCGGCCGCCCAGGAATTGGTCGACTGGTTGGCGACCGATCCCACCGGCAGCGGCGATCCGGATGTGCTCATCATCGGCGATCTGAATGCCTATGCGAAAGAAGATCCCATCACCACGATTCTCAACGCAGGTTATGCAGACCTGGTCGATCAATTCACGGGCGGCGACGGCTACAGCTTTGTCTTCGACGGCGAAATCGGCTACTTGGACCATGCCCTGGCCAATGGAACGCTTGCAGGCCAGGTCACCGGCACAGCCGTCTGGCACGTCAACGCCGACGAGGTGAATTTGCTCGATTATAACGACCCGATTCTGGATACGAGCGAACCGAACTTCGAGCGCAAGACGACGGTCAACGATCTCTACGATCCGGACGCCTACCGCTCCTCCGATCACGATCCGGTGCTCATCGGCCTGGGTCTCTACCCGGACCGGAGCGACCTGCCGGCCTCTTACGGCACGGCCCGTCACAATGGCCAAGGGGCGACGCTGCGCTTGGGCGCCGCCTGGAGCGGTGAGGCCAGCAGCACGCCGGGCGGTGACGATGCGACCGATGACGGCGTAGCCGTATTGCCCGCGTACGCGGGCGACGGGAGCTACGCAGTCGACGTCAATGTTAGCAACACAGGCGTCCAGGCCGCGCAGCTGGTCGGCTGGGTCGATTTCGACGAAAGCGGAACGTTTGAACAAGACGAGATGTCTCTGCCCGACCTGGCCAATCTGAGCGGAAGCTGCAGCAGCGCCGGAGGAGCGGACGGAACCTTTACCACCGGCAACATTCCCGCCGGCTGCACCGGGACGGTCACCCTGGAGTGGAGCGGCATTACGGCTACGCCTGCCGCAATCTATCTGCGCATCCGTCTCACTTCCGATGACGGCGTATATGGCGACGCCAACTTCTTCAGCGATGCCTCGCCGTCGCCGACCGGCCTGGCACTGGATGGCGAAGCAGAAGATTTTGCCTCCACCCCGCTCGCCGTAACGCTGGGCTATGCTGCGGCCACGCGTCAGGGTGAGCAGGTCGATTTCTTCTGGCAGACTGTTGCCGAGACGGGTACGGCCGGCTTCAACGTTCTGGCCGAAGTTGGGGACCAGGTAACGCTGCTCAACGAACAGTTGATACCGTCGCCCGTCATCGATTCGGTGACGCCTACGGATTACAGCTTCAGCGCCTTGACCCCTGGCGACGTCTACTACATTGAAGAGGTTACAGTGGCCGGCAAGCTTAGCCGCCACGGCCCGTTCCAGGTCGGGGTCGAGTACGGCAGCTACACGGCGCCGGCCGATATCGAACTTCGACCGGTCATCTGGCTGCCCCTCATTCTGCGCTGATCTCGGCCCAACGCTGGGCGGGTGAGCCTCGCCCGCCCAGTGCAGGAAACGACGTCCCCGCCACGGTCCAGGCTGATGCTGGTCAGCGAAAGATTCCCCGTAAACGTCCCCGGCACGGTCCAGGCCGACGCTGGTTAAGGAAGGATTGTTTGGACCGTGCCGGGGACGCGTTCTGGACGGGAAGGGCCTGGTCCCGCTGGATCGGGCGCACGGTTCCGGCTGATGTTGGTCAACGAAGGATTCCCCGCAAACGTCCCCGGCACGGTCCAGGCCGACGCTGGTCAACGAAAATCTTGTGGATCGTGCCGGGAACATTTGTGGAGGATCTATTTTTGAAACAGCCTTATTCGACTGGAAGTACCCCCAGCTTTCGACTCCTCATTTACGTTAAGTTATAACCCGATCGATTCTCTAATTACGAAAACAGACAGAATCTGGGACTTGACAGTTCGACCGGAGTGCAGTATGCTAATTAATATTAACGTAAATTCCAGGTAATAACCTGTAAATTACGTTAATGGTAAGCTAAGTTCTTGCTTCTCCCCCATTGTGCTGCATAGTCTTATCCGTCAGTTATCTATGTAGATTGTCAGTTATCTCCCCCGAGCGTACCGTTGTCCCCCCGAAATTGAAAGTGCGTAGCGCTTCATTCCGGAATTGCTGAAATACTCATCACTGCCCAACAAATCAAATCGGAACGTCATTACGCCGGTCAGGTCAGGCGGTTGCAGAGCCGTAGTGGATCGTCGACAGAACCAATAGCCTGAGCTCTTGGGGCCGGGAGCGGAGTTTGCGGATCTGACTGCGCATCAATGAACCGCAGCGTTGCATTAGGAGGTGAACTTTTCGCGAGAGAATTTGGCAAGAAGCACGAGAGACAGGTCGGAAGCAGATGGCGGCCACCACCTGCTTCCGGGG
>CAYZLP010000060.1:0-12104 GCA_964478635.1 uncultured Caldilineaceae bacterium | reverse complement strand
CGCCGTTTGCGTCGGTCACGATAATGCGCAGAAGATGCTGGCCGGCGCAGCCGCCGTTTTCTTCCTTGGACCAGAGCCGGCGGCTCACGAGGCTGAAATGGGGCGTGCCCGCCGGATCTGCAGCCGGCGCGGCTTCCTCAGCCGGCGGCTCTTCGGCCGCAGGATCTGCGGCCGCGGGCGGGGCTTCTTCGGCCGGCGGCGGGGCCGCTGTAGGCTCGGGCGGTGGCGGGATGTTGGCGGCAACCGCCACGCCGTCAAACGTGCCGACCTGTTCCACGAGCTGGCTGTAGACCCAGCCAAGCCGTCCATCCGCCAGTTCGACCTGCCACCACGTGCCGTCCGGATTCTTGCCCACGACAGTCAGCTCTTCATCATCATCAAAGAGATCGACGATATCATAGGTCGTATCGGGGCCGCTGCGCACGTTCATGCTTAAGGTCGCGCGCACCAGTGGGGAGGCATCCGGCGTCGGCGATGCCGTCGGATCGGGCAGCGCGGCACTGCCTGTCTCTGTGCCTGTCTCTGTGCCTGTCTCTGTGCTTGACTCGGATGCAGCGGCAACTGCCGTATCGGCAGCGCCTTCAGTTGGATTCACCGCCTCGGTGACGGCGGCCGGTGCTGCTGCACTCTGGGCTACGGCTTCGGCCGTGGGCGCGACAACGACTTCACCGGCGGAAACGGGTGCAGTCGCGCCTGCGACCGCAGAGGAAAGACCTTCCAGCAGATTGTTGCGGAGGGCAAAATCCTCGATGGTCGCCGACTCCAGCCCCAGGGATTCGCTCAAGCGGACCAGTGCGCCGGTCAACTCCGGATCCTCATTGGAACTGATTGCCTGTTCCGCGACGTATATCAACCACTGGCTACCGTTGGCAACGTCGAGCTCGTTCAGCCGGGCCCGCGCCGCTTCCAGATCGCCGGACGCAGCAAAATCACGCGCGATTTGCGCCGTCTGCTCCAGCAATGCCGCATCATCACCGCCCCGTTCCGGGCCGCATCCGGCCAGCAGCAGGAGGGCGCAACAGAGCGCTGCCATGGCTAGCAGGGCGCTCCTGGTTCGGCGGTAAGGTTGAAACGGTAGGGCGGAAACGGGCGAGGTGAAATCAGCAGCTTCGGGATGGATAGATTGATGGATACGATTTCTTGGATTCATTGTTCGGTTTTGTCTCATGCCTCTTCCTGTTATAATCCTGCTAGAGAACGCAGCGACGCCGCAATTGGTTTCCGCAAGCTCCGTCTGGCATCAATCCAGCCGGCGTCGGGAAGCCTGGACAGGATAAGGCACAAAGAAAAGCACAAGATAGAATCCTGTGCTGAGTGCCGAAGGTGGGAGTCGAACCCACACGGGTTTCCCCACACGAGTTTGAGTCGTGCGCGTCTGCCTATTCCGCCACTTCGGCAAGTAACCAGATTCTCTTGAGTATACCGAGTGGCAAGAAAATCGTCAAATGATCACTCGTTTCTCACGCGTCGAATTCTCATAGGAGTTCCGCAATAGACGCAAATGCTGAGAAGCGCAGCCTGCGTCAACCGCATAACGATTATTCACTTCCCGTCGAACGCGTACGCCAACAAAGCCCGTGAGCCCGGATTACCTTACGCCACACGAAGAAGAAGCGGCCATCCAACTGGCCCTCCATCAGAACGTAAATGCCTTCAACCGATTGGTTGAAGCGTATGAGCGTCTGGCCTTTAGCGTTGCCTTTCGTATGTTGCAAGATGAAGAACAGGCGGCGGATGCCGTTCAGGAAAGCTTCATTAAGGCCTATCGCGCGCTCCACACCTTCCAGGGCGGCAGCTTCAAGAGTTGGCTGATGCGTATCGTGACCAATACGTGCTATGATGCGCTGCGTGCCCGCAAGCGCCGCGATACCAGCAATTTGGACGACCTTCCTGAAGGCGAAGAATACGCAGCATACCTCACGGATCCGGCCGAAAGCCCCGCGGCATTTGCCGAACGTATGGAGCTGAATCAACTCATCGAGCAGGCAATCGCAGCGTTGCCGGACGATCAGCGTTTGGTGATCCTGTTATGCGATGTCCACGGCTATGCCTATGAGGAGATCGCAGAAATCACGGGGGTGCCCATGGGAACGGTCAAATCGCGCATCAGCCGGGCCCGCGGCAAGCTGCGTGAATACTTGATGGGCCATTCGGAACTATTGCCCGCGGCTTTCCGTCCTAATGCATAAGAATTTGGTCCGAGGATGGTCTGAATTGCTGAAATGATCCGTGTTTGCTCTGGCTGGTCCGGCAGGCGAAAAATGGACTTCTCCGGCAGCGGTAAAGCAGATGGCGCCAGTTGAAATCGGATCGGCCTGGAACCAAACATTATTTTTCGGTCGTTGCAGGCATAGAAGAACCAAACGCAGAAGGTAGCTGTAGCGACCCAGCCGGAATAGTCAGCCAGAATATCCGTTAGAATAGATCGTAAAACGTAATCATGAATTCGTCGCACCACGACCTTGTGACCGAAGAGTTGCTGTCAGCCTATCTTGATGATGCCGTGACGCCGCGGGAACGCGCTCTGGTCGAAGCGGCCGTCGCCGAAGATGCGGAACTGGCCTGGCGTCTCGAAACGCTGCGCCACACAGTCGCCCTGCTTCGCCAATTGCCGGAACTACAGACGCCCCGCTCCTTCGCGCTCACCCAGGCGATGGCGGTCGAGGGAATGCCGGCGCCGGCCGTCGCCGGTCGCCGGCAGGCAGAGGCGCCGGCAGCGGGCGCGTCGTTCTGGCAGGCCGTTTTGAACTTCTTCCAGACCGGCAGCCCGTTGATGCGCAATTTTGCCGCCGCCAGCCTGTCCGCATTTCTCGTGCTTGTGGCCATGGGCGTTGCCTTTGATCAGCCGGTGATTTCCGAGGGCGCCCAACCGGCTTCGGTGGCCAACCTGCAACTTGTCGATCAGGCTGCCGACACGCAAAAGAATGCGCCTGTATCGGCAACGCTGGTCGCCCTCAAATCGGCAGAAGGTGAAGCCGGCGAAGAACCGGCTTCGGCCGAAAGCGCCCCGGCGGACGCCAAGGCGGCCATGCCGAGTGACCGCGACGAGGCCGCACTTGACGCACCGGAAGCCGCGCCCGCTGCCGCAATCATACAAGCGCCCGCCGCCGAAGAACCCGCGGCCGCAGAACCCGCCGTCATGGCGGCGGCAATGGCTGAAAGCGAGCCGGCTCCGGCCGCCCGGGCATTTGAATCGGACGCCCCCGCGGAAGAAGGGGCGACCATCTTCGAATCCGCTCCGTCGTCGGCTGCCGGCTCCTCCGCTGCGCCCATGGCTGCGGCGAGCGTGGAGGCAGAGCCTGCCCCGGCTTCCATGGCGGCTCCTGCGGCGGCCCCTTTGGCGGCTTCTACAGCGGCGTCCGAAACAGCGGCGCCCGAAACAGCCGGCGAGCCGGTCACTTCGGCCGGCAACCAGCCCGCGCCGGAAATTGCGGCCGAGCCCGAACTGACCGGCGCAGACCGTTCCCCCCTCTGGTATGTGCAAATGATTTCTCTGGCTTTGGCCGGACTCTTTGCCGCACTCTGGCTGATCAGCCGGCGTGACTACGCCCCGGCCATTTAGACTCTCCCTTGTCCCATGCCTGAATTGCCCGAAGTGGAAACCTACGTCCGCGAGCTTGCGCCGGAACTGGCGGGACGCGCGGTCAGCTCCGCCCAGGTTCATTGGACGCGAACCATCGCCGCACCGGACGCGGAGGCATTTCCGGATGCGATTGTGGGTCAGCGCTTTGCGACGTTCGGGCGTCGGGGCAAGTATATGCTGCTGACGCTGGAGAGCGGCGACACGCTGATCGTGCATCTACGCATGACGGGCAAGTTTCAGGTCAAGCCGGCCGTCGCCCTTCCCGATAAGCATACCCACGTACTGCTTGGACTGGACGACGGTAGAACCGTCCATTTCCATGACACGCGCAAATTCGGCCGGATCTGGTTGGTGGGCGATCCGGCGCCGGTGCTGGCCCGGTTGGGACCCGAGCCGCTGGGCGATGACTTTTCGGCGCAGGGTCTGGCCGAGAAGCTGGCAGGGCGCACCGCCGCGATCAAGGCGCTTCTGCTGGATCAGCGTATTGTGGCAGGAGTGGGAAATATCTATGCCGATGAGGCGCTGTTTCTTGCCGGCGTGGCGCCACAGCGTCCCGGCGGGGACTTGAGCGAGGGGGAAGTCGCCCAGATTCGTCATGCCATTCGGCAGGTTTTGGCCCGGGCCATCGAGTTGAGGGGCAGCAGCCTGGGCGGCAGCAGTCTGCAGAACTATCTCCGTCCCGGCGGTGAGCAGGGCGGTTTCCAGACGGAGCACAACGTCTTTCGCCAGACGGGCAATCCTTGTCCCGTTTGCGGCACGCCGGTGGTCCGCACCATCATCGCACAGCGCAGTACCCACTACTGCCCAAACTGCCAGTCCTAAACTTTGGTACACCGGAAACAGGTAGTTGCTGTGGATCCGGCTACGGCTTCGACAGACTCAGCTTGCGCCTACCGCCCTGTTATACAGCTACCGTTCTCTGTTGAAACGGGGCGCAAGTAGTCAATTAGGGCTGCTGGGATTTGGGCAGCTTCCCCTGCTCGAACTGGCCGCGCAGTTCCGCTTCCCGTGCATCCGCGGCGCTGCGACCGTCGTCCAGGGCTTTGTCCCAGCGGGACCGATAGCGGGCATCGTAGGTCGTATCCGTCGCCGGCCCGAAAACATAGCTGACGACCAGCCCGACGGCCGTTCCGACCAATGCACCGATAATGAAGTTCGACGTCCTGCCCATCCGTCCCTCCTTGTACAAATCGTTTGACGTGGCGCCTGTTCCGCATTATAACGCACGGCCCTGAATCCAGGGAACCGGGCAACAGGCAACAGGGGCATTTCGCGCTAGGGGCGAATCACTTCCCGGAAGAGGTCAGAGCGCTTTCTGTCACCCGAGACCTCACGACCTCTTCCGGGAAGTTGTATGCGTGCCGCCAGCGTTGAATGGAAGAACTCGTGCTCAGCCCGATCTGGAAAATGAAGGATCTGAAATAGAAAGAAAATGAGGAAGGGGTTTTTCCCCTTCCTCCTGATGGTTGTTGTACCGGTGCCGGCGATTGCTGACGGCTAGGGCAAATTTCCCCCGCCTAGCTAACCGAACCGTCCACGATGGTTACGTCCTTGGGCTCCGCGGCGCGTCGTGCCAGATCGGCCGGCGTCTCTTCCGGGAGCAGCAGACCCAGGGCAACGTAGATGACCACGCCCAGGCCGATGCTGCCGATGCTCAGAGCCGCCCAGACGAGCCGCACCAGGTTCGGGTCGATGCCCAACCGTTCGCCGATGCCGCCGCAGACGCCCAGAAAGACCCGGTCATCCGCACTGCGCTTGAGCGGGATGCTCTGGCGGAACGAGGCGTATCCGTCGCGCACCTCGTCGCTGGAAGGCACTTTGCCGTCGACGCTGCTCCGTACCTTGCCCGTCACGTTGTCGACGTCGCCCCGCCAGTTGCGCCCGCTGTTGCGCAGCAGCAGGTAGCCGGCGCCGATCAGCAGGGCGGGCCAGAAGAGCACGCCTATCACGGCCCATGCGGCCGAGAAGAGGCGAGGCAAAATGCCCACATTGGTCAGCAGCCAGAGGGCGCCCAGGCCGATCAGCACGTAAGCGGTGCGGGCCAATGTCTTGTCGTTCAACTCGATGGCCGCGGGCTGCATCTTGCCCTGGGCCTGGGTGCCGACGGGCAGCAAGGCCCACAGCGCAATATAGGCGAAGAATCCGCCGCCGCCCGTGAGCAACGTAAGCACGACCCAGGCAATGCGTATAAGCGTCGGGTCGATACCCAAGAAGTCGCCCATGCCGCCACAAACGCCGGCAACGGCTTTGTTGTTGGGATTGCGATAAAGGGTTCGCATAGTATTCTTGCGTTCGGCCTTGGGCTCCGTCGACGTTCCGTTCGTACCCATAAGCGCCGCTTGGTTCATTCCTTCGGTACTCTGTCTGACAGTGGTTTCGGCTGTTGTCGTTTCCATGATTTCAGTCTCCGTGCGAAAGCTCCAATGGGCGAATCGTCCGGCTTTATCGGCAATCGATTTGCTGGCGGTCGATTCACTCGACTTGGCAATTTTTGAGCGCAGTCACCTATCATTACGGGAGTACCGATCAAAGGTTGCAGAATTTCGAAAAATCATTGGAATGGCGCAAGTTTCGGGTGGCGATGGCGGAGCGGAGGGGCTACAATGGCGAGAGCGGCAGGATTGGGGCCGCGATGCCGGTGAGCAAGCATAACGGTGAAGAAATCGGTGAGAAAACGAGGACAGAGATGATAGATGCACGACAACTGGAACCGGAAAAATTGCGGGATGTCGATCGTGCGGTGATCGACCGGGAAGATTATGCACGGATCGCCGCCGCGATAGACTATCTGCGTGAGAACTATCGGACCCAGCCCAGTCTGGATGAATTGGCGGCCCATTTGAACATGAGCCCATACCATCTGCAGCGCCTCTTTCGGCGTTGGGCCGGAATCAGCCCCAAGCGGTTCACCCAATATCTCACCGTCGGGCATGCCAAGGAGCTATTGGCAACCTCCCATTCGGTGCTGGACACAACGTATGCGAGCGGCCTGTCAAGCCCCGGCCGGCTTCACGATCTCTTTGTAACGGTAGAGGCCGTCACCCCTGGTGAATACAAACAGCAGGGAGCAGGCGTCCGGATTGCGTACGGTTATCACGACTCGCCCTTCGGACAATGCTTGCTGGCCGTAACGGGCCGGGGCATATGCGGGCTCTTCTTTGTCGACGGGACGCGAGAAGAGGCTCTGGCACAGCTTTATCAACAATGGCCTCAGGCCGAGCTTGTCCACGCTCCGGCCGAGACGCAAGCCTACGCCGAAACTGTCTTTCCGCCTGCCGTGCACGTCGGCGCCGGGCGGGAGAGGCGCATCAACCTGCTGCTACGCGGCACCAATTTTCAGATCAAAGTCTGGGAGGCGCTGCTCCGCATCCCTAGCGGGAGCGTGGCAACCTATGGCGACGTGGCCCAGACCATCGGCAAGCCAAAGGCTGCCCGGGCTGTGGGCCAGGCCGTGGGCGCGAATGCCATCGCTTACCTGATCCCGTGCCACCGGGTGATTCGCAGCAGTGGCGAAGTGCGGGATTACCGCTGGGGGCGCACGCGCAAACAGGCCATGCTTGGCTGGGAAGCGGCCCAACAAGAGGTGGCTTAACGGGCCTTCGCGGCTGATTCTTTCGGGCGCCGGAGACCGGTCAAAAGGTCTTCGGCGCGTCCCGGGCGGGAAAGCGCTTTTTTCGTGGTTGCCAACCCATTTCCGCCTATGTTATACTGTCTGTCATCTGGATTCCTCCACGACGGAAAACCAAAATCTTTTAATTACTTTTTCTGTTCGATCCAAAGGAGAAAATCGTAAATGGCAAGCGTAACCTATGACCACGTCTACAAGCGATTTGGAGACGTCGTTGCCGTCAACGATCTGAATATTCAGATCGAGGACAAGGAGTTTTTGGTCTTCGTAGGCCCCTCCGGTTGTGGCAAAACGACGAGTCTCCGTCTGTTGGCCGGTTTGGAAGAAATCAGCGATGGTCAAATCCTGATTGGCGACCGGGTAGTGAATGACGTGCCGCCCAAGGATCGGGACATCGCCATGGTGTTCCAGAGCTACGCGCTCTACCCGCACATGACGGTCTATGACAACATGGCCTTCGGCCTCAAGTTGCGCAAGACCCCCAAGAGTGAAATCGACACCCGGGTGAAGGAAGCTGCAACCATTCTGGATATCGAGCATCTGCTCGACCGCAAGCCGAAGCAGCTTTCGGGTGGCCAGCGCCAGCGTGTGGCCGTGGGCCGTGCCATCGTGCGCGAGCCGGCCGTCTTCCTCTTTGACGAGCCGCTGTCCAACCTGGATGCCAAGTTGCGCGTCCAGACCCGTGCGCAGCTCACCAAGCTGCACCAGCGCCTCCAGACCACCTTCATCTACGTGACCCACGACCAGGTTGAAGCCATGACCATGGCCAGCCGCATCGCAGTCATGAAGGATGGCATCCTGCAGCAGATCGATACGCCGCAGAATCTCTACGATCATCCCAACAACGTCTTTGTGGGTGGTTTCATCGGCAGCCCCAGCATGAATTTCTTCGACGCGACCCTCGTCGAGAGTGACGGCAAGCTCGAGGTCAACACCGGCGGCTTCCGCCTGACCGTGCCGGAGGAAAAAGCTGCACAGTGGCGGCCCCACAAAGGCCAGGAAGTCATCTTCGGCATTCGCCCGGAAGACATCCACGCCAAGGACTTCACGCCGCCCGGCATCCTCGAATCGGACATGACGGCCAAGGTCGACGTGACCGAGTTGATGGGCAACGAAATCTTCCTCTACCTCCTTACCGCGGATGACAAGCAGTTTATCGGCCGCGTTGATCCTCGTGTAAAGGTAGAGCCGGGCGATCAAATCGAGCTGGCCATCAATATGGCCAATGCGCACATCTTCGATCCCAAGACCGAGGTCGCGCTAGCCGAGTAAGCGCCAGCGACAGTGTTCAATTAACAGTCGGGTTGGCATATGCCGGCCCGACTGTTTTTATGTGCAACAAAGACCCAGGCGTTACACCCAAGTGATTCCCGGCAGAAATCTTCATTCAGTTGCTTTCAAAGATAGAAGCGCTAGATTTCTGGCGAGGTGTTCATCCCAACTGGACCAAGCTGATCGCGCGATGAGATCACGATTTATGCTGTCGGGTGACAGTCACCGGCAGAACGAGTCGCTCTTAACCTGCCGGCGCCGCGCCAATGTCTGTCACCGTGTACGAAGTCATGATCTCGTAGAGCCATCAGTTTGGAAGTCTGCTTCAATACAGCAAGGAGCACAGCATGTCCGTCTTTACAGAATTTGACCTGATGCGCGATCTTCACCAGAACGGAGAGAAGATCGTGCTGCTGGTACTGGATGGACTCGGCGGTCTGCCCATGGAGGATGGGGGCAAGACCGAATTGGAGGCTGCCAATACGCCAAATCTGGACCGTCTGGCCGCCCAGGGAACCACCGGTCTCAGTATTCCCATTCGACCTGGAATCGAGCCGGGTAGCGGTCCAGCTCATTTGAGCCTCTTCAGCTATGACCCCGTTAAGTACGAAATTGGCCGGGGCGTGCTGGAGGCCCTGGGCATCGGGTTCGAGCTGGGATCCGACGACTTGGCCGCCCGCGGCAACTTCGCCAGCGCCGACGCTGATGGTGTGATCACCGATCGACGCGCCGGCCGCATCAGCACGGAAGAGTGTATCCGCCTGTGCGCGAAACTGCAGGCCGCCACGAGGGACGCGCTGCCCGGCTTTGAGGTCTTTGTTGAGCCGGTGAAAGAGCATCGCTTCGTCCTGGTGATCCGCGGCAAGGGATTGGGTGGCGATCTCACCGAAACCGATCCGCTGCAAACGGGCAAGCTCCCCTTGCCGGTGACCGATGAAAGCGGTACGCCCGAGGGCATCCAGACGGCTGCTCTGGTTAACCAGTGGGTGGAGCAAGCGCGGGCTACACTGGTCGACGAAGATAAAGCCAACAGCCTCAATCTCCGGGGCCTGGCCAAGGATCCGGGCCTGCCTCGCTTTCCCGATATCTACGGGATGCGGGCCGGCGCTATTGCCGTCTATCCCATGTACAAGGGCGTGGCGCAGTTGGTCGGCATGGATGTCGTCCAATTTGAGGGCGACCGGCCCAACCATGAAATCGACGCGCTGGAAGAAGCCTGGAACGACTATGACTTTTTCTTCATCCATATCAAAAAGACGGACAGCTACGGCGAGGACGGCAATTTCGATGCCAAGGTTCATGAAATTGAAGTGGTCGACGAATTGATTCCGCGAATCTTGGCCCTTCAGCCGGGCGCACTCGTTGTAACCGGCGACCACAGCACGCCGGCCAAGCTGCGCAAGCATAGCTGGCATCCCGTGCCCACGCTGCTGTGGAGCCCCACGGCCATGCCCGATCAGGTGCAAAGTTTTGGTGAGCGCGCCTGCGCCGGCGGCCACTTCGGCGCCTTCCACGCTACGAATCTGATCCCTCAGGCCATGGCCCATGCGGGCAGGTTGAAGCGGTTTGGCGCGTAACGATTCAGTCACCGATCAGATAGAACGCGGATTGAGCGGACTTCGTCGTGAGCTCAGTCGAACGATCTGGCGGATACCTGTGGATCAATCTGGATGAAAATCCGCGTAGATTCGGTAAATCCGCTCAATCCGCGTTCTATTTTTGCCAGGCTGAATAGATTCCTTCAATCGTTACTTTCACATGTCGGAAATGACCCTTTCCCACCAGATCGAGTATGCGGCTGAACATTTGGCGAATGCGCGGCGGGTTGTCTGTTTGACCGGCGCGGGCGTAAGCGCGGAGTCGGGCATCGCCACTTTTCGGGATGCGCAGACGGGGCTATGGTCCAAGTTCGATCCCCAGCAGTTGGCCTCCCAAAAAGGGTTTGCCACCAATCCCGGCCTGGTCTGGCGCTGGTATATGGAGCGCCTTTACTGGGCTCATGAGACGGAGCCCAATGCTGGGCATCTGGCGCTGGCCACACTGGAGGCGCTGCTGCCCGAATTTACGCTCGTTACCCAAAATGTAGACAACCTGCACGAGCAGGCCGGGAGCACGCGCGTGCTCCATCTGCATGGAAGCATCGCCCGCTTTCGCTGTAACCGCTGCAGCAGAACGCATGCGCTGAGCGAGGCCGACCGGCAAGCCGAGCTGCCGCCCCGCTGTCCCGTTTGTGACGGGCCCATCCGTCCGGACGTGGTCTGGTTTGGCGAGATGTTACCCGAAGATGTTGTGCAAGCCGCCTGGCAGGCTGCGGAAAACGCAGACGTCGCCCTGGTTGTGGGCACCAGCGGGGTGGTCTACCCTGCGGCGCACTTGCCCTACATCGCCAGCGACGCGGGCGCTTTCGTGATCGATATCAATCCCGAACCGAGCGCGATCTCGGCCATGGCCCACGTTCATTTACAGGGGCCCAGCGGCGAGATCGGGCCAAAGCTGCTGGCTGCAGTACGCCGGCGAGTGGAGCAAGCATGAAAAAGCACGGGTTACTTAACGCGGAGATTGCCGCGATCACAGCCGCTATGGGCCACACCGATGGCCTGACCATTGCTGACGCGGGCCTGCCGATTCCAGACGGTCCCCGTCGTATTGACCTGGTCGTAAAACCCGGTCTGCCGTCATTTGTACAAGTGCTTGAAGTTTTGCTGGAAGAACTCGTGGTAGAAGAGGTCATCATTGCTGAGGAGATGGTGGTGGTCAATCCGGCGCTCTACGGGACAATTCAGGATCTGCTGGGTGATATCACCGTGACGACCGTCCCGCATGAGGTCTTCAAGGAACTGACAGCCGGGAGCAAGGCGGTCGTCAGAACCGGCGAGTTTGCGCCCTACGCCAATATTATTCTGAAATCGGGCGTTGCATTCTAATCGCGGTATGGCCGATTTTCTGTCTGATGTGGCGCACCGGCCCTGGCCTTTGCCCGAGGGTCCCTGGGTATTGGCCCAGGAATGGCACGAACTGCTCTTCGCTCACTGGCCGCTGCCGGCACGCGCGCTCCAGGCGCTGGTGCCGGCGTCTTTGCGCCTGGACACGTGGGAAGGAGAGGGCTGGATTAGCGTGGTGCCTTTTGTGATGGAGGGCGTGCGGCCCCGAATGGCGCCCGCTGTGCCCTGGCTATCGAGCTTTCCGGAACTGAATGTGCGCACCTACGTCACGGCGCCCGACGGCAGCAAGCCGGGCGTCTTTTTCTTCAGTCTGGACGCAGCCAATCCAGCTGCGGTTGCCATTGCCCGCTCGTTGTTCCGGCTTCCCTACTTCAATGCAGCCATGCGCGTCTCGCTGGAGGGCGACACCGTCAGCTATGTGAGCCGGCGCACGCATCGCCGGGCGGCCCCGGGACATTTTGTGGCCCGCTATAGCCCGGCAGGCGAAGTGACGCGGACTCGCCCCGGTACGCTTGACGAGTGGCTGACGGAGCGGTATTGTTTCTACACCGTAGATGCCCAGGGAGCGCCGCTCATCTGCGAGATCCATCACCGGCCCTGGCCGGTTCAGCCCGCGAGGGCGGAATTCGAGCGCAATGACATTGCCGGCGCCAGCGGGCTGGGACTGGCGCCCCAACCG
>CAYZLP010000059.1:0-12310 GCA_964478635.1 uncultured Caldilineaceae bacterium | reverse complement strand
GGGTGCTTTTGCCCTGGCTGACGGTGCCCCTGGCCATTGGGCTGGTGCGTGACTTTCTCACCTTGGACGGAAGAGCGCTCAACAAGACGCTGGCGGGTACGGCTCGCCTCAGCATGCTCTTTGGTTTGCTCTTCGCCGTGGGCTTGGTTTTCTAGGCACAACCGGCAAACTTCACGAAACCTGCCCAAACGCGATTTCTCCGAGACATCCGATATTTGCGTGAAAAGCGGCTGTGCGGCCTACGCCCGGTTCTTGATTACAGCATTGTAATGGAAATTGGGCGATTTGTCACCCCCCAATTTCAGGGCCGGCCGGGTCATTCTCCCGCTGATTCATCCTCCAACGCCGCCTGACCTCGGCGGCGGGCCACGGCCCGCAGATCCGAGAAGCGATCGGTCTCATCGACGATGGCGCCGGTCAGCGTTTCCAGTACATCTTCCAGACTGACCACCCCGGCCACGCCGCCGTATTCGTCGATGACGATCGCCAGGTGACGCCTGCTTTGGCGAAAGAAAGTGAGGAGGTCGTCGGCGCGCACGTTCTGGGGAACAAAGTTGGCTTCTGTCGCAAATTCCTGCATGCGGGCTGTCCCGCGCCCTTCCACAATGGCGGCCAGCAACTCACTCTTCAGCGCGACGCCTACGACGTCGTCGACGCTCTCCCCAGCTACGACGATGCGGCTGTGGGGGGATGCAATGATCGCCTCCTGTAGCGCCTCCAGCGTCTGCTGCGCTGGGAGTTGGGTCATGGCGACCCGGGGGGTCATGATGGCTGCGGCCGTTACGTCGTTCAGCCGAAAGACCCGCTTGATCATCTCGGACTCGCCCTTCTCGATGATGCCCTGCTGCTGTCCCAGGTCGGCCAGAAGCTGAATCTCCGCTTCGTTGGTGACGGGCAGCGTCCGCCCGCGGGTGATAGGCGACGTAATGCGCTCGATAGCCCACACCACTGGGGCGAAGAAGAAAGTGAGAACCAGGACCGGCTGAGCCGCAATCAGGGCAATCGGCTCCGCATAACGTTCCCCCAAAGTCTTGGGAATGATTTCGGCGAAGATGATGACGAGAAAGGTCAATGCCCCAGACACGATGCCCAGCCAGGCATCCCCCAACACCCGGGTCGCAATGCCGCCAACGGTGATACTGCCCACGATGTTGGCGATATTGTTGAGAATGACGATGGTGGCAATGGGGCGGTTCATATTGTTGCGGATTTGCAGCAGTGCTGCTGATCCGCGCTGCTGATCCTGGGCGAGTTGGCGGGCGCGCAGCATTGGCACGGAAAAGAGCGCGGCCTCCGTGCCGGAGCAAAGACCCGACAAAACGAGTACAGCAGTGATGGCGATGGTCAACTCAAGCATCGGAGAATTGTCTATGACCTGAACCGGCGTTACCGTTGCAGCCCAGAGTGTAGCCTATCTATGTTGGAAGTGGCAACCACGGCAGGTCCGTGGAATGCACATCAACTTAGAGTCCGTTTCTGCAGAGGCAGAGACTTTCCTGCGTCGCACTGTGGCTTGCGCGAGGCGCCTTGTCCCCGGCGCCTGCTCCCACCTCTCGACCGACATGTGATGGAGCCTCTAGGGCGCTGGTCAGTCGGCCAGCCACAATACTGGTCACTTGGGCATTGTATCGTTACGCGATTTTGTGTTAAGTATGGTGCAGTTGGACTTTGTCATACCACCATCACAGTCTTTCTAGAAAGGACGGATGATTATGTCGGATGTGGCGACTCTTATACAAACATTGAGCGGCAACGATGGGCTGGCGCGCAAACAGGCGCGGATCGAACTGGAGCGGATCGGTGAACCGGCGGTCGCATCGCTGATTGCCCTCCTGCAGACCGGCCACGGGCCGGCGGTTTGGGAAGCAGCCAAGGCCTTGTGCAACATCCGTGATCCCAAGGCTGGTCCGGCGTTGGTCGTCACCCTGGAAAGCGCGGATCCCGGTGTGCGTTGGGTGGCGGCCGAAGCCCTGATTGCCCTGGGCGCAGCCTGTCTCGAACCACTGTGTCTGGCCCTGGCCAGCAACCCCACCAGCGGCAACTTGCGGGAAGGGGCACATCACGTACTGTATGACTTGATCAACAAGAACTATTTGCTGGACAAATACACAGTCATCGCGCGACCGGTGCTGGCAGCCCTCGATGGCGCAGAACCGGCGGTCGGCGCGCAGGGCGCCGCATACGACGCAGTCGATGCCCTGCGGGCATTGTGAGTAATTCGATACATGTCTCATTGTTGAGAGGAGGCAGCTGCGATGGTGCAGCGCGTTTTGATTATGGGCGCCGCAGGGCGCGATTTTCACAACTTTAACGTCTATTTTCGCCAGAATCCCCAATATGAAGTCGTTGCCTTCACGGCCACCCAGATCCCCAACATCGACGACCGACGCTATCCCCCTGAGTTGGCCGGAGACCTCTACCCTGCTGGCATCCCTATCGTGCCGGAAAGCGAGCTGGGCCGCCTCATCCGCAGTCACGCGATCGACATCGTTGTCTTCGGTTACAGCGATGTGACCTACGAGCACGTCATGCGCAAAGGCGCCCAGGTCATGGCCGCCGGTGCGAACTATATGTTGCTGGGGCCGCGTCAGACGATGCTCTCAAGCGACAAACCCGTGATTGCGGTCACGGCCGTACGTACCGGCGTGGGTAAAAGCCAGACAAGCCGGCGCATAGTTACGATCCTGGCCGAGATGGGACTCCGAGCCGCTGCCGTGCGTCATCCCATGCCGTATGGGAATCTGGCCGCCCAGGCGGTGCAGCGTTTCGCCAGCCAGGAAGATCTGGCTCGCCACCAGGTCACCATCGAAGAGCGCGAAGAATACGAGCCCTATATCGAGCTTGGGCACGTCATCTATGCCGGCGTCGATTATGCGCGCATCCTGCATGCGGCCGAGCAAGAAGCCGACGTAATCATCTGGGATGGCGGCAACAACGACCTGCCCTTCTTTGCGCCCGATCTTTGGATTACGCTGGTCGATCCCCATCGCCCGGATCACACCATCCGCTACCATCCCGGCGAGATAAACGCCATCAAGGCCAGCGTCCTCATCTTGAACAAGGTGGAGACCGCAGACTATGCCGCCATCGAGCAAGCTCGCCGCATCGTGGCCGAACTCAATCCCGATGCGCCCATCATCGAAGCTGCCAGTCCGCTCTTTGTGGAAGATGGGGATCAGATTCGGGGACGCCGCGTGCTGGTTATAGAAGACGGGCCTACGCTCACCCATGGTGAGATGGCCTACGGCGCCGGCTGGATTGCCGCCCGCCGCTACGGCGCGGCCGAGATCGTCGATCCCCGGCCCTATGCGGTCGGCTCACTGGCCGACACGTTCGCCAAGTGGCCCACGACCGGTCCGGTGCTGCCCGCAATGGGTTACGGTGACGCCCAAATTCGCGATCTCGAGGCAACGATCGCGGCGACGCCGGCCGACATTGTTTTGGTGGCAACACCCATCGATCTGCGGCGGCTCATCGAGATCGACAAGCCGGCGCTCCGTGTTCGCTACGAGCTTCAGGAGATCGGCGAACCGAAGTTGGTTGACATTCTGGGCGAGTTCGTCCGCAAATCGGTGTCAATGATCATCGCGTAAACCTTCCGAAACACCCGTAGAGACGTTGCACTGCAACGTCTCTACCGACCGCCATGAGACGCTGCAGTGCAACGTCTCTACCGACCGCCGTGGGGCGTTGCATTGCAACGTCTCAACCCGACGATCATCATGGGATTGACGTTGCGGCGCGTGTGGGACTTACCTGGTGCATGTGGCCATGCTTGATTGGTTTATTCAGCTGAATCCGGTCCTTCAGGCCTTCCTGGCTACCTGCTTCACCTGGGGCGTGACGGCTTTGGGCGCGGCGACGGTCTTCTTCTTTCGCACCCTTGACCGCCGGGTGTTGGATTCCATGCTTGGCTTTGCGGCAGGTGTGATGATTGCCGCCAGCTATTGGTCCCTGCTGGCGCCGGCCATCGAGATGGCCGAAGACGCCGGTATGACCGCATGGGTGCCCGCCGTTATCGGGTTTCTGGCCGGGGGCGCGTTCTTGATCCTGGTCGATCGCATCCTGCCCCACCTGCACCTGGGACTGCCCCGGTCCGAGGCCGAAGGCGTCAAGACGAGTTGGCATCGGGCCATTCTCTTGGTCATGGCCATCACGCTACACAATTTCCCAGAAGGCTTGGCTGTGGGCGTGGCGTTCGGCGCTGCCGCAGCCGGCGCGCCCGGCGCGACGATCGGCGGGGCACTGGCGCTGGCCATCGGTATCGGTCTGCAGAACTTTCCGGAAGGCGCCGCCGTCTCCGTCCCGCTGCGCCGAGAAGGCATGTCACGCTCGCGCGCCTTTCTCTACGGGCAAGCGTCGGCCATGGTGGAACCGATCGGCGGCATTCTGGGCGCGGCCCTCGTCTTCTACCTGCAGCCCGTGCTTCCCTATGCCCTGTCGTTTGCTGCCGGCGCCATGATTTACGTCGTGGTGGAGGAACTCATTCCGGAAGCGCACCTGGGCAAGCATGGCGATCTGGCGACTACGGGGGCGATGCTGGGTTTTGCCGTCATGATGCTATTGGACGTGGCTCTTGGATAGGGACAGTTGTTTGTGAAATTTGGGACAAATGACCCTGCCGAAAAAACGCATCTTGAGGCAAGCTAGACTCAGTGCGTGTGTTTACCTTACTGAAGAAAGGGTTATTTCATGCCACGCCATTCCTTCGCGCGCATCCTTTTGTTGATGCTGTTGCTCGTGGCGCTGCCTACGGCGAGCGCTGCCGGTCAGGCGCTTGCGCCCCAGGAAAGCGATCCCTATGCAACCTGGTTCGAGCTCCAGCCAGATGGTGATGCGCAGATTCACCTATACTTTTTCTGGTCCGAAACCTGTCCTCACTGCCGGGAAGCGCATCCATTTGTTGATGCGTTGCCGGACAAGCTGCCCTGGCTATCGCTCCACAGCTATGAATTGAGCGAACATCCTGAAAATGGCGAACAGTATGCGCGACTGGCTGCCATGGCCGGCCAGGAGGCCATGTACGTACCCGCCTTTATTTTCTGCGGCAACATGCTCTCTGGCTATGGCAGTCATGAAACGACCGGCGCAGCTCTGGTGGAAGGGCTGGAAGCTTGCCACGCCTATGTCCTGGAGAATTTCGCGGGCGCACCCGTGGCTGCGGCGCCGGCCGCCGTCGCGCCCAGTGAGCCAGAGGCAGCTGAACCGGAAGCCGCCGAAGTGGCGGCAGTCGCGCCGGAAGCGCCTGCCGCGGAAGGCGGCGAACGGGGCGCCGCCGGCGCCATGCCGGCCGTCGACCCGCTGACGGCCGCACCCGCGCTGGCGCTGCCGTTTCTGGGGGAAGTGAATGCGGCGAGCATGTCGCTGCCGGCCTTGACGGCCGTGATTGCCGGATTGGATGCGTTCAACCCCTGCGCCTTCTTCGTGCTCATGTTTCTGCTCAGCCTGATGGTCTACGCACGCAGCCGCACACGGATGTTGCTCATCGGCGTGACCTTCGTCTTTTTCTCGGGGCTGATCTATTTTATCTTCATGGCAGCATGGCTGAACGTCTTCATGTGGGTCGGTGAGCTGAAGCTCATCACCCTGGCGGCCGGGCTCGTGGCGGTCGCCATCGCCTTGATCAATATCAAGGATTACTTCTGGTTCAAGCAAGGCGTCTCACTGAGCATTCCCGAGCGGGCCAAACCGGGACTCTATCAACGCAGCCGGAATCTCGTCAAGGCGACGAGTTTACCCGCCATGTTGGCAGGGACGGTGGTACTGGCGCTTGCGGCCAACAGCTACGAACTGCTGTGCACGTCGGGCTTTCCCATGGTCTACACCCGGATGCTCACGCTGCACGATCTGTCCACCCCCGCCTTCTACGGTTATCTGGCGGCCTACAATGTCGTCTACGTGCTCCCGCTGCTCCTGATCGTCACGCTTTTCACCGTGCGTTTCGGCGCCCATAAGCTGACCGAATCGCAGGGGCGGGTGCTCAAACTGCTCTCCGGCACCATGATGCTGATGCTCGGCCTGATTCTTGTGTTTGCCCCCGAATTGCTGAACAACTTACTGACTGCCTTCGTGCTCCTGCTTGCAACCCTCGGCATCACGCTTCTCATTGTGTTGATCGACAGGCAGGTACGGTCCCACAGCGGTCCGTCCCGTCTGGCGACGTAAACCGTTGGTTCTTTGTTCACACTCAGAAGGAGGAGATCGATGTCCGTCTACAAAGTGATCGAACTCGTCGGCACCAGCGAAATTTCGTGGGAAGAAGCAGCCAAAGTCGCGGTGGAACGTGCGGCGAAGACGCTGCGTGATTTGCGGATTGCCGAAGTGAAGAAGCTGGATCTGAAGGTCGAGGACGGCAAGGTAGTCGCCTACCGGGCGCGTGTCGACGTCTCGTTCAAGTATGAGGATTAGGAATAACGAATAGACTGCGGATGACTCGGATTCGGCGGATTGACGCGGATCGAAAAATGCGATCCGCGTCGATTCGCGTGATCCGCTGCATCCGCGGTCCATTTCTTACAATACGGCTTTGGCCAGCGCCTCCAGTTCATCCAACGCCTCCAGGTCGAGCCATTGGAGCATGACGCGTTGGACGCCGGCGTCCGCGAGCGCAGCCAGTTGTTCCTGGACGGCGCTGGGGGCGCCGACAATCAGGCCGCGTTCGCGTGTCTCGTCAGCGTTGCGGTCGCCCAATTTTTCCTGAACCGCGACTTCCGTGCGGCCAAAGACCAATCCGGTCATGAGCGAGCGGCGCACGTCGGCCGGCTGCCGCCCCAGGGTCAGTAGAAGTTCGTCGAGGTGTTCGTTGCGTTCGGCAAAATCTCGGGCGGTGAGGTAGACGCCGTTCCACTCATCGGCGTAGCGAGCGACCAGGGGCAGCGTGCGCCGCGGCCCGCTCCCCCCGATCAGGATTGGCGGCCCCTTTGCCCGCTGGGGGCGGGGCAAGAGCACGGCATCACGAAGCGTGTAGTAGGCGCCGTCATAGGTCACCGGTTCCTCGCTGCGCAGTAGGGCGCTCATCACCTGGAGGCTCTCCTCGAAACGCTCGAAGCGGGGGGCGATCTCCAGCAAATCATAGTCGAACATGTCGTGTTCGCGTTCCTGCCAGCCTGCGCCGACGCCCAGGATTAGCCGTCCTCCCGACAGGTCGTCCACATCCTTGGCCATCCGCGCCGTGAAGATGGGGTCGCGGAAGGAGGTTGGCGTAACGAGCGGTCCGAATTCGATGCGTTTCGTATTGGTTGCCAACCAGGTGAGTGACACCCACAGCTCAAGTGAGTCCAGTGCGGGCGGATTCATGTTGGTGAAGTGGTCAGATCGATAGAGACCGGCAAAGCCGAACTCCTCCACTGCTTTGGCCATGGCCTGCCAGCGGGACCAGTTGAGCCCGTTCTGTCCCTCAATCATGATGGCGATGTCCATCATCCCCTCCCTTCCTGCGTTGCCGCGTGCACAGCCTGCTTGACTCTCCGCTCAGTATAGCAGAGGATGGCTATCGGATCGATTGCGGCCACAGTGGCGCAGCGTGGGCGACTTATAGAGACGTCACTTGAACTTCGTACATTCCCGCCGGTTTCCGCTCTGGAGGAATGTACGAAGTTCAAATAATATGACAATTAGCGCTCGACTGAGTTCATGCCAAAGTCTGACGCCGTACTTTGCTCGATCCGCTCGCCATTACGCCGGCGGACTGAAGGCGAGGATGGTGATGGTGCCGTAATACATGGCCCAGACGCCGACGACTATGGCCACACCGGCCAGCACGCGCTTGATGCGGCTGAAGCGCTCGTAGTCGGTCAGCACCGCGTAGGCGCCGGCCAGCGCATGCATCAGCACGAAGAAGAGAAAGGCGATGTCGATGGCTTTCCACACCGGATTGGCCAGGCGCTCGGCGATGCGCGTGAAGTCGATGTGGAAGGGCGGATAGTGCACCACGATCATGTGGGTAGCGAGAAAGGCCAGCAGCATGACAGCGCTGATACGTTGCATTTGAAAGACGCGCATAGGATGCTCCGTGGGTCAAAATTGGTTGCTCGACTTGGCGGTATGCGCACTTGGCGCCGGCTCAGTCGTGCCGAAGGGGGCAGAGCCAGCGCCAACTGCGTAACTTATCCATGCTTTACTCAAACATGAACAGCAGGATCGGAATCCCGCCCGCAATGACCAGGATCGCCGAGATGGCAAAAGCGGCGTAGAACAGGCTGGTCCGGTAGTTGGTCACGTTGAAATAGTGAATGATCAGCAGCCGAATGCCGTCAAATGCATGGTAGACAACGGCGGCCAGCAGCGCAATTTCCGCCAGCTTGAAGAAGGGCGTTTGCACCATGTTCAAACGGGCGTTAAAGGCCTCCGGGCCCAGATTGACCGAGCCGATCACCCACATGTGCAGGAAAAGATAGATCACCAAAGCAACGCCAGTTACGCGCCGCAGGACAAAGCTGATAAAACCGGTGCTCCGATACATGGGATACCCTCGTGAATAGATAATGGAAAACAATTAGTGTTAAATGGACAATGGCGAGTCGACACCCATTAACCATTCCTAAATATCTATTTTCCATTCATAATTGGCTTTTCCAGATCTTTCTGCCGCTCCGTCCGGACTTCCTCAAACGCCACCCGGCGCTGGGCCAGCTTCCGCACCGTCTCAATTGCCTCTGTCGGGTTCAAGCCTTTGGGACAGGCGTCAATGCAGTTGAAGATCGTGTGACAACGATAGACCCCTTCATCGCTGCCCAACTCCTCCAAGCGCTCGCCCGGAATCGTGTCCCGGGGATCGATGACCCGCAGGAAGCCCTTCAGCAGCGCGTGGGGGCCGATATACTGTTTGCCCATGGCGATCACCTGGCAGGATGAGTAGCAGGCGCCGCACATGATGCAGGTCTCCGCGGCATGGAGCGCAGCTACTTCTTCCGGACTGACCCGAAACTCCTTCTCGGGGATGTCGGCCGGCGGCACGAGCCATGGCTTGACCCGCTTGTATTGCTCCCAGAAGGAAGTGCGGTCGACCACCAGATCCTTGATAATGGGCAGATAGGAGAGCGGCTTAATCGTTACTGCGCCCTTGTGATCCAGGCTTTCGGGCAGATTGCGGTGGCAGACGAGGTCGTTGCTGCCGTTAACGTTCATGGCGCAGGAGCCGCAGATTGCATGGCGGCACGACTTGCGGAACGTGAGGCTGCCGTCGATGTGGGTCTTGATATGTTGCAGCGCATCGAGGAGCGTCGTATCGCCCGTCATGGGGACCTCGAATTCCTCCATGTAGGGCTTTTCGTCCGTGTCGGGATTGTAGCGCTGGACGCGTACGGTGGCCGTCTTGGCCTGCTTGATGGCATCCGAGGCTTTGCGTGGAAAGAGAAAATCGAACATGAGGCGCTCCTAGTAAAGTTCGACGTGAATACCGCGACAGAAATCCGACGCATTTACCTCTGGTAGACACCGTATTCGGATTTCTGTCGGGATTCACTTAGTATTTCCGTTCCTGAGGCGGATATTTTTCCCAGTCGATGTTGACCTCTTTATAGCTCAACACGGGACCGTCGCCGCCGTTCTTGTGGGCCAGGGTGTGCTTGAGCCAGCCCGTGTCGTCCCGTTCGGGATGGTCGATCCGCGAGTGGGCGCCCCGGCTTTCGGTGCGGGCAATGGCGCCGTCCACCACCACCTGGCTGAAGTCGAGCAGATGCTCTGTCTCGATGGTGGCCAGCAGGTCGGTGTTGAAGCGACTGCCCTTGTCCATGGTGCGGGCCGTCTGGAAGCGGTCCTTGAGTTCGGCAATCTTGGCCTTGGCCCGCTCCAATCCCTCCCCGCTGCGGAAGACGCCCACGTCGTTGGTCATGGTCGTCTTCAATTCCTGGGCAATCTGATCGACCAGCTCATCGCCCTCACGGTCCAGAATGCGGTGGATCCGCGCGCGGTTGCGTTCGATCGGGTCATTGCCTTCAATGGACTGGAGGGCCGGACCGCCCTGAATGAACTCGGCCAGGGCATAACCGGCCCGGCGGCCGAAGACCGAGGCTTCCAGCAGGCTGTTGGTCCCCAGGCGGTTGGCGCCGTGTACGCTCACGCAGGCGCACTCGCCTGCGGCGAAGAAGCCGACGACCGGGTCGCCCGCAGCGTTGGCGATGACCTGTCCGTCAGCCGTGGTGGGAATGCCGCCCATGCTGTAGTGGGCCGTCGGCTGGATAGGCGTCATGCCGTCGATGGGATCGACGCCTACGAAGTTGATGGAAATCTCACGCACCTGGGGCAGCCGTTCGAGGATCTTCTCCCGGCCCAGATGGCGTAAATCCAGGTAAACAGCTTGACCGCCGTCCCCGACGCCCCGTCCCTCGTTGATCTCAGTCTGCTCCGAGCGACTTACCAGATCTCGGGGCGCCAGCTCCATCTTTTCGGGCGCGTAGTTCTCCATGAAGCGTTCGCCCTTGCTATTGATGAGGTAGCCGCCCTCGCCCCGACACGCCTCACTCATGAGAATGCCGTGCTTGGCCAGGCCCGTAGGGTGGAACTGGACGAACTCCATGTCCATAAGCGGGACGCCGGCATTATACGCGATGGCCACGCCGTCGCCCGTGTTGGCGTAGGCGTTGGAGGTAATCTTCCACGCCCGGCCATATCCGCCCGTTCCGAAGAGAACCGCCTTGGCGCGCATGGTGTGGAGTTCACCCGTTAGCACGTCCATGGCCACTACCCCTTTGCAGACGTTGTCCTCCACAATGAGGTCCATGCAGTACCACTCGCTATAGAAGGTCACATCGTGGCGCAGGGCCTGCTCGTGGACCGTGTGGAGCAGTACGTGGCCCGTCCAGTCGGCGGCGAAACAGGCGCGGGGGGCGCTGTGGCCGCCGAAGCGGCGCTGATTGATGCGACCGTCCTCCGTGCGGCTGAATACACAGCCCAAGTGTTCGTATTCGTAGACAACCTGGGGCGCATCTTTCACCATTATTTCGATGGCATCCTGATCGCCGAGCCAGTCGGACCCCTTGATGGTGTCGAACATGTGCAATTCCCAGTCGTCGACCGGGGCATCACCCGGCGGGATCTCTTCCAGCGGACCCCGGGGCCCCGTGCCTGGGACGGGGCGCGTGTTGCTGAGCGATGCGGCAATGCCGCCTTGGGCCGCGCCGCTATGGGAGCGCAGCGGGTGAATCTTGGAGAGCACGCCCACGTCATGTACGCCTTCCCGCGCGGCGACCATGGCCGCCCAGGTGCCGGCCAAGCCCGCTCCGACGATGATGACGTCGTGGGTAATTACATTGTTTGTCATGGTAGCTCCATTGCCTGTTTATCCGGAGACAGTCTGCATAGAGATACTTTACAGAGGTTTTGGAGAAAAGCGAAGGGTTATATGTCCTATCAGTCGGAGCCGTGGATGGGACAGATGTCCCGAATTTTGGCGGTCTGGGGCAAGATATCACCTGGCGCAGCATGGCAGATTGTTAGGTGGATGACCGAGCATGATGCTACACTGATCGGCAGGCTTGTCTTATTCTGGACATGAAACGCCTGTCCGGGTCGGAGTTCCCGAAAGCAATATCATGAATCGACGTCGATGAATCGCTATCTTGCTCCCTTGCTCCGGTTCAACCGTGACGTGCGCTATCTTCTGCTGGCCAGCGCCATACACGGTTTCGTCTTCTTTGGCATCTATGCCTTGCTGCTCAACCTCTATCTGCTCCGTCTCGGCTACGATCCGGCATTTGTCGGCGCAGCCAACGCCGTGGGCCCCCTTGCTCTGGCCCTTGCAAGCCTGCCTGCCGGCGCCGTCAGCCACCGCATCGGCAGCCGCCGCGCCCTTGTACTCGGCTTCTTCTTTACCGCATGCGGACTCTCGCTTCTGCCCCTGGGCGAGGCCTTGCCTGCTGCCGGGTCTGAGATCTGGATCTTGACCATGTACGGTCTGGCTTGGATGGCCGGCGCCCTGATCGTCGTCAATCTGGCGCCCTACATGATGGCCGCAACCGGGCCCGAGGAGCGAAGCCATGCCTTCTCCATGCAAAGCGCCCTTTTCCCGGTTGCGGGATTTGCGGGCAATTTGGTGGGCGGATTCCTGCCAACCGTCATGACCCTGCTTTTCGGCGCAGCCACCGTGGCCCTGCCCTACCGAAATTCACTCATTTTTGCGGGATTGCTCGATTTTGCCGCGGCGTGGGCGATCTGGCACGCCAGTGATTTGCGGGCCACTCCGCTTGAGAATCGGGGAGAAACCAGTGCGACTATGCCCGCTGTCATCATTGGCATGGTCGCATTCGTGTGGCTGTTGCGGATCGGCAGCGAGTGGACGATGCGCGTCTTCTTTAACGTCTATCTCGACAGC
>CAYZLP010000058.1:0-12403 GCA_964478635.1 uncultured Caldilineaceae bacterium | reverse complement strand
TTCTTGTAGGCGACGTCTTCCAGGCTATTCTCTACCTGCATCAGGCGCTGGCCATACGTCTGCAACATACCCCAACCGAGGATGGGATACTCCATAGTCAGCTTGCGTGCCTCGCCGGCGGGAATTATCCAGATTGCTGTATCGTCTGCCGCTTCGGCAAACACGCTTGGATCACCGGCATTGTCCAATGCGCCTTCTCCGAAAATAGCGCCCGGCTCCAGTACGGCAATCACGAGGCGGCGGCCTTCGTTATTGGTGCAAACCATATTCACCTTGCCGCTCATCAAAACGAACATCTTGGAAGCCAGATCGTCGGGGGAAGCAACGGAATCGCCTCGCCGGAAATTCCGAATCGCAATCACCTTGTTGAAGGCAGGATCTTCTTCCCTTAGCGCCGTCAACATTTGGGTCATGGATGTGTCGTTGCTGGAGACGGTTCCAACGCTTGATTGCGTGCTTGAGCGCGACCACTGATTATCCTGATTGAAGGGAATCATATGTCATTTCTCCTTAGTATGCGTTCAATTATTGAATCAAGCGCATGAACATGCTGCGAATTAATGTCCGACAAAACCTTTGCAATAGCATGTTTGTCCACCGATTAGGCGAATGAATGCTTTACAAAGCTTGTGCAATTATTAAACCATAGTTTTGCGGTTTTGTCCAGGCCGGAAGATTAGAGTTTCATTAAGAGTTCTCTAAGCAGGCCGATGCCACTGCCGTGACCGGGTGGAGGAGCTGCCCGACGGCGCAGCGCCTCGTACCACTCTAGCATGCAAAGATGTGTATAAGGTTGGAGAAGTATTGGCGTTGTGTTAACGCTTGGTAGATTTCAAGTGGTGCGGAGTGGTCATTCTGTGGAAACCGTGGGGATGCTCGTCCTGTTTCAAGCCGGGGCGCCGGCATTTCCCAGCCACTTTTGGAGATAGGCTGCTCGGGTGCGTTGAGGTTCAGGCAAGCGTGCAATCAAAGAGGTGGCTTCGGGAGAGACTGGCGCGCCCGTTTCATAACTGTGGATGAAAATTTCGACGAGAGCGATGAGCGGGTCGACAAGGCCCGCGAGCTCAGCCGAACCGACCAGCGCGGCGCCTGCCTGAACGCCGCTGCGGCAGAGTGCCTGATGCTCGCTAAAGCGCGGCGCAGCTTCGGCAAAGAGGTAGCGTAGATTTCCTTCACTGGTTTCCTTGAGCGCTTCGGAAAAGATTGTCACAACTTGGGCGTGATTGGTCTTCACGGCCAGATTGGCCGCCTGGCTGAAGCAATAGTCACCGGCCAGAATGGTTCCGCCCAGCAGTGACTTGTCGGCAGGTGTGGGATCGTCCCGCAGCAATAGCTTGTGCACGTTCAGGGCAACATACAGCATTTCCAGCGCTGCGGCGAGATTGATGCGCTGCTGGCGTAGCGCCCCGTCATCTGCCGCAGCAGCTACGGCTGTCGCCAGGACAACCGCGGCGTGGATCTCGGGACGTGACTGTTCAATTTGGGCTTCGACCAGCGCACGCAGCGGCATCTCCAGTGCCGCTCCGCTTTCATCCAACAGTTGCCGCACGGCATTCATTTCTTCGGTGAACTGCCGGTCAATTTCAATCATCATAGAAGTTGGCTGTTTCATAGGTTGCAGGGTGACGGGTGTGCCGCGACGATCTGTCCCGGCGCAGGATTCGGTCGTGCCCGCTGGCTGCCATACTGTCTGCCTGAATCTAGCGAAGCTGGGTGTTCTCTTTGCTCGGGCTGTGTTGCAGGAGCCCATCCACCATTTCGACTGCATCTTCAGCCGATGCCCCTAGATAAACGCCGGCGATCTCGGTCCGTAACTCCGGCGCTTCGTTGAAGATCCGGCCGCCGTAACCCACGACGGGACGGGGTGATTCCAACTGGGCCAACAGTTCGGTCAACTGCCGCAAGCCGCCGGCCGCTTCCCGACTGCCGGCGCTGAGCAACAGCATGCGCGGTTCCTTGCGGCGCACCTCGGCAACAAAATCATCAATGGGGAGGTTGCGCCCCAGATAATGAACCTGATAACCCGCTCTTCGCATATAGAGGCTGAGCAAGAGGGCCCCGATCTCATGCAGTTCGCCCGGCGCACAACCAACCCAGATGATGGGCGCATTGTGATTATGCCCAGTCGCTCGCACCAGCGACATGAGGCGCTGCATGAGATAATTGGTGGCATAGTGCTCTTTGGTGATGCTGACCTCTCCCTGGTGCCAGCGTTCACCAATCTCTACCAGCACCGGCACAAAGAGCTGCTCACCCACTTCCTCTACGGTGTAGAGAGCAAAGGCCTCGGAAATGGCCTCATCCGCTCGCTGTTCATCGTAATGGAGCAGTGCATCCATCAATTCGGTTTGAAGCGCTTCAAAACTACGTACGCGCGTGCGCTGCGCAATCGCATTGGCCGTGGGTGTGGCGATCTCCTCGATGAATCCGGGCAATACCGCCAAGCCACGGCCGCCCGCCTTCTCCGTAATCTGCTCCAGCCAAGCCACTGCCTGACTGATAGCCATGCCGTTGTCCACCTGCGTTTTCAGCCAGTGAATCACGGCGATGTCCTGATCGGAATAGAGGCGGTATCCGCTGTCCGATCGCTGCGGCGAGACCATGCCATAGCGTCGCTCCCACGCCCGGAGCGTGCTGGAGCTAATCTCCGTCGATTGGACGACCGCTTTGATATTGTACAGCGGGGTCGTCGAATAATCGCCTAAGTGAATATTGTTGTTCACGATAGCCTCACACTAGTAAATCCCGGCGGAAGTATGTCGCCGGTTGCTACCAGGGGTAGACCTGCCCGATTTCCACCGTGGTATTTTCGCCGTCCTGTACTAGGGTATCAAAAGGCTATGCAAGCCCTGGCTACGCAATCGGGTGGCTTGCATTAATCTGCTACAATCCTAGCACATTCCCGGTAAAGCATCAAACGCATGTGCAAAGGTTCTACACATCGCGTGACCCGATGTTGCGCAGACCCAGGCCTTTCCCGCTGCACACGCCGATGTCCGCAGCCTAATTCAGCTCCCTTATGCAGCTGTCGAGTCGTCCAGCATATAGGCGCGGCCGCTGCGGACGGAACGTTCGATCGTCTGCAGCGCGACCAGTTGTGGAAGATGCTCCGCGCCGCTCAAGACGGGAACGATGGCCGGTTCGATCATGGCGGCCCAGCAGCGCGCCAATGCAGCAACAAACGGCTCATCAAACTTGCCGCCCGTGACGCCGGTCGCCCATGTCTTCAGACGACCGGACCGGAGCAGATGCAAGGTTGCCCCGTGGGCGGAACCCGTCCATCCTTCCGCGAGCAAGGTTCCATGTGCGCCGGCAATCTCGATTGCATCATAGGGATGCGGGACAAACAGGGCGTCATGCAGTGTCACCCGCAACGCGTGAGCGGCTGGTTGAATCCAGGTGAAGACTTCTTCTGCAACCCCTGTCCCCCAGGCGTTGGGCCCGTGTAGCATCTGTTCCCCGGGCTGGGCGGCGATGCGCATGGGGCGATCCTGCAGGAGGTACATGGCTACGTCGACGCTATCGAGCGTCCGGGCAAGGAACACGCCGCCATCGGGCGGCGCCAGGCGCCAGGTTTGCTCTTCTCGGGGGAGCAGCGCCTTATTGCTGACGTGCAGGCCAAGGACTTCGCCCACTGCCTCTTCGTGGAGCAGCCGGGCCAGGGTATTTACCAGCGGGTGTGCCCGTGCCGACTGATTGACTGCCAGAACCAAACTGCGATTGGCCGCCATGAAGACAAGCCGGTCGGCTTCCTCGGGATCAAGCGCCAGCGGCGGCTCGCAGAAGACGTGCTTGCCGGCCAACAGCGCCGAACGGACTTGCGCTGCATGATCGCGTGGACGACTCGCCACGTATACCGCGCCGACATCGGGCCGGTCCAGTACCGCTGCCAATTCATCGGTCGCGAAGGGAATGGCAAAGCGCGCCGCCAGCGCGCTCGCACGAGAGGCGTTGCGACTGTAAACAGCGCGCACGTGGTCGCCGGCGACGAATGCACGTTCGGGCTGCATGCGGAGCGTGGCAAGGGCCGGCAGGAACCCCCACTGGGCCCGGCGACTTGCGCCGACAATGGCCCATCCGGGCAGGGATGGCGCGCTTTCCAGTACGGTCTGGCTATGACGTAGGGATTCTCCAAACATGAATAGGGAACGACCAGGGCAGGGCGCTACAGGTCGTCTGCTCCGACCATGCGCTGATAGAGGTACTGCAAGTCGTCGTCATTGAAGAAGTGGACGGTGAGACGGCCGCTTCCGTCCGCATTTCGGTTGAGGTTGACGCGCGTACCCAGGGCTGAGCGAAAGCGATTTTCCAGCTGCTCGGTCTGCGTTCTCATCGCCGGGTCCGGCGGTGGTTCGACCGGCTCGGACGCTGCTGCCAATATCTTCCGCACGAGTTCCTCGGTTTGGCGGACGTTGAGTCCCTTCCGCTGAACGCTTGCCGCAATTTCTTCCATCTGCGCCGTCGATTCCAGACTGAGCAATGCCCGGGCATGACCGGCCGAGAGCAGGCCGTTGATGACTGCATCCTGAAGTGATTCAGGCAACTGGAGAAGTCGAACGGTGTTGGCGACGGCCGGGCGGCTTTTGCCCACCCGCTGGGCTACCTGCGCCTGAGTCAGGTGAAATTCATCCATGAGCGCGACATACGCAGCCGCCTCTTCCAGCGCGTTGAGGTCGGCGCGCTGGACATTTTCGACCAGCGCCCACTCCATCAACTGCTGGGGCGATGCCTCGCGGATGATTGCAGGCACTTCCTGCAGGCCCGCCAATTCTGCCGCACGCCAGCGCCGCTCGCCCGCAACAATCCAGTAACGCCCCGATCCATCCGGTGCACCGGTGACGATGAGGGGCTGGATGATCCCGTGCTCCCGGATAGAGGCTGCCAGCTCTTCCAGCAACTCTGCATCGAAGTGGGTGCGGGGCTGGTGCGGGTTGGGCTCGACTGCAGCGTGAACCAGCATGCGGACGCCGCCCGCCTCAGCCTGGGCGGCAATTTCCGGCGTGACCGGATTGGCGCTCTCTTCCGTGCTGACGATCAATGCCCCCAATCCTCGTCCCAGACCGCGCTTCTTGTTGCTGCTTGGCTGGCTCATGCTTGACCCTCCAGAGATGGTTTATCGGCCTGCGCCTCACTGCGTGCCAGAAACTCTTCCGCCAGTGCACTGTACGCCAGGGCCCCTGCGCTGCTCGGCGCATAACTTAGGATTGTCTGGCCGTAGCTGGGCGCTTCGCTCAGGCGCACATTTCGCGGGATTATGGTCGAAAAGACCTTGCCCGGGAAGTGGGTGCGGACTTCATTGACAACCTGCTGACCCAGGTTTGTGCGGCCGTCATACATGGTCAGCAAGACGCCGCTCACATAGAGGCGGTCGTTGAGTACTTCCTGAACCTGGCGAATGGTCTGGAGCAGGAGACTCAGGCCTTCCAGGGCCAGGTACTCACACTGTACGGGAATAATCACGCCGTCGGTCGCGGCCGTCAAGCCGTTGATCGTCAACAGGCCAAGGCTTGGCGGATCGTCTACAAAGATGTAATCGTACTTGTCGAGTACCGGCTGCAAGCTGCGGCTGAGCAGGCGTTCCCGGGCCATCAGATGAGCCATTTCGACTTCGGCCCCGGCCAAATCGGTCGTGGCCGGGATCAGATCCAGGCCGACTCGCTCGGTCAGCGTCAGCACCTCTTCCGCCGGCGTCTGATTGATGAGCATGTCGTAGGTACTGCGTTCCAGGTGACGGGGCTCAATGCCGAGGCTGGTCGTGGCATTGCCCTGCGGATCCATGTCCACAACCAGGACGCGGCGACCTGCTGCGGCCACGAAGGCAGCCAGATTTACGGCAGTGGTTGTTTTGGCAACGCCGCCTTTTTGATTGGCAAAGGCGATAATCTTCGCAGTCATAGTTTAATAGAGACGTCATTTGAACTTCGTACATTCCCGCCGGTTTTCGCGCTGGAGGAATGTACGAAGTTCAAATAATGTGGCAATAAGCGGTACGTTCAGGGCCGGGCGCCTCAAACTCAGGCAACAACGGCAAATGGATGTTCCGCCATGTAGTCGAGCACCTGCTGCCGGCTCGGAACGCCGCTAAGTCCGACCGACTCGACACTGAATGAGGCGGCGATGTTGGCGAAGCGGGCCGCTTCGAACGGATCTCCAGTTTCTTGGAGACGGACGAGAAACGCCGTGGCAAAGATGTCGCCCGCCCCGGTCGGGTCGACCTCCCGGGCAGGTCGCGGCGGCACGCGAAACATCCCGATGGCGCCATTGGGCCTGCGTTGATAAACGGTGCTGCCGTCGCGGTATTCGGTCACCACGATGAGCGGGACTTGCTCAAACCAGGGAAAGAGGCGGCTGATTTCGTTGTTGATATCTTCCAAAGACAGGATCAAAACGTCAATGTGAGGCAGGAACTCGTCGACATCTCGCCATTCAACGTGGGTGACCAGCCCCGTCTCGTCCCACGCACGCATCCAACCTTGGGGAACAGCGGCCACCAGCGTTTCCTCATCAAAGCTTGCCGCAACGTCCGGCGTGACCTCCTGGACCAACGGACCGAGCAGAACCGCGCTGGGTCGGCGCAGGCGGGGGGGGATATCGGCTGCGTGAATTGGTTCGATGGCAGCATACACGTACTGTGTACGCCCCTCCGCTGTGTAGATATTGTCAAAAGTGGTCGTCACATCACTTGGCAGGAGGCAGATATCGACTTCCGGGGAAAGCTCCGCCAAATCGTCTGGTGTTGCAGCCCGGGTGATGATCGACGGGCGCCGGCCCAAACTAAGGGCCACCGATGCGGCAAAGCTGACGGTGCCGCCCTGGCGAAAGACATTGTCTGCCCGATCACCAAAGACATCCCGCGTCACCGCGCCAATCAGCAAAATGTCGGCATTGTTTTCCTCCGGCGTGTCCGGCGATATCTTGTTTTCGAGTGACTCTTCCATTGATGATCCTCGTGCCCAGAGTAGGTTGTGATTCAGAGTATAGCAGGGAATCGACCACCAAAAAAATACTCCCGCTGCGACTGACGCAACGGGAGTCAAGGTGGGTTTCTGCAGAGATTTACCGGGGGAGGATCGTGATCTTGCGCCGGTCGCCCTCGCCCGTGCTTTCGGTGTAGACCGCAGGGTGCTCGCGTAAGGCGATGTGGATGACGCGCCGCTCATTGGCCGGCATGGGCTCCAGGGAGACCGGTCGATCACTGGTTGCCACCTGTTCCGCCATACGATTGGCCAACTGCGTCAATTGAGCGACTCGCCGCTGCTTGTACTGTTCGACATCGACGACGATGTTTTTCCAGCTCTTGAGTCGCTGGTTGACCATCAGGCGCAGCAGAAATTGAATGTTGGCCAGCGTCTCCCCGCGCCGACCGATGAGCACGCCCAGATCGTCGCCGCGGATGTCAAGATTGAGGTAACGTTCGCCATCTTCTTCCAGCGAGTCATCCCATGACGTAACAATTTCAGCTTCAAAGCCCATGAGTTCCAGTAGATCGGCCAGCAGGTCGGTTGCCAGCGTCTCCAACTCTTCCGTATCGTCTCCCTCGGGGCGGCTCTCGTCGGCGCTCCCGGCCTCGACGGCTTCGGTCTGGGGCGCCTCGCTTTCGACGGCGGGCATGGTCACAGCCTCAGTCTCGACAGCCTCAGTCTCGACAGTCTCAGTCTCGACAGTTTCAGTCTCGACAGTCTCAACAGGAACTGTTTCGACAGATTCTGTTGAGACAGGCCTTTCGGTCGGTGTTGCGGTCGGCGCCGTGATGGCCGGGCTGTCGTTTTGGGTGGGGAGGGGCGCCATTCTCACTACGGCCGGCTCGCTGCCAAAGCCGAGGATGCCCCGGCTGCCCCGATTAACGATCTCTATCGCCACGGCATCCCGTGGTAGTCCGAGTGTGCGGAGACCCTCTTCGATCGCTTCTTCTACGCTCTTTGCGCTGAATTCCTGGCCACGTTCAGACATAGCTTACCTTTTCTTCGCTCTGCGTCGTTTCGGTTTCTGGCTCTTGGGCGCGCTGCTGCCGTCGGTTGCGCCATTCGTAGAGGCGGCAGGCGCCGTTGCGGGTTTGCTCTCCGTCACTTTGGCCACAGCATCATTCGTCGTAGAAGATGAGCCGATGCTGAAGCGGTCGCTCATGATAAACCATTGCTGCAACATCTGGATGCCGTTACTGGTGACCCAGTAGAGGGTCAGACCGGCCGGAACTTGTAGGGTAAAGAAGCCAAACATGGCAGTCATCATCAGCGAGATCTGCTTCATCATGCCGGCTTGTTCGCCTGCGCCGGTCGTGGGCGTCATCCATTTCTGCATGGCGAACTGGGAAACCACCAGCAGCGCGGGCAGCACGAGGTAGGCCAGCAATAGGCTGTATTGACCGGAACGGAAATATTCCGGAATCCAGCTCAATCCCTGCGTATATTCCGGAAAACCCAAATCGGGAATCCAGAAGAAACTCGCATTGGTCAGGTATGGGCCCAGCGCAACCAACGCGGAGTAGAGACCGAAGAGAATCGGCATTTGTACCAACAAGGGCAGACAGCCGCTTAGCGGATTGACGCCTGCCTCCTGATAAAGCTCCATTTGCGCTTTGGACAGGGCTTCCCGATCCTTGCCGTATTTCTTCTGAATCTCCTGGAGCCTGGGCTGCAACTCTTTTTGGGCCTGCATGCCCCGCAACTGCATCAGCGTCAGGGGGTAGGTCACAATCTTGATGATAATCGTGAAGGCGATGATGGCGAAGCCCCAGTGGTAGGGCATGCCCATGTTGCGCAACTGAACGTCGAGCCAGATGAGCGATTTGGCCAGGGGCCACACCACCAGTGTTTGCCAGAGGTTATCCGGCGGTGTCGTCATGACGTCAATACCTTCGCGGGGTACGCCACAACCACTCAACGCCAACATGGCGATGAGCAGCACGGCGAGTATCAACCACCGTCGATGTTTCACTGTGAATAAAGCTCCTTTTGCATACACGACACCGCACCTGATGAGGTTGCATCGTACCCGCGGATCGGTGTATGGACCAAATCTGCACACCGCACTGAACACACCGCACCGGACTGATATGGAACGACACCAGCACTACGAAGGGAATTCGCGGCCTGTCCCTATGGCAGAAATCCTCGACTCATTTCCGCTTTCCCACGGGATTACCTAGGGAACCGGGTCAAAACCGCCTTTGTTCCAGGGTTGGCACCGGGCGATGCGTTTGACCCCGAGCCAGGATCCTTTCAGCACACCATATTTGTCGATTGCTTCATACGTGTATTGAGAGCAAGTCGGATGAAAGCGACAACTGCTCGGTAGACCCGGCGAGATGAAGCGTTGATAGAAGCGAATTGCGCCTAACGCCAGTCTGCGCATACGTCTGTAACTCCCCGGTCATCCAACAGCGAAGGCACATCCACTACCGGCGGGTCATGTGCGACGCTTGGGTGGCCGAATCTTTCCTTACGGGCTCGGACTGTTATGTCCTGCGTCTGTGCTCGGCGGAACGTTTGTACGTGCATCCTGCTGTCCAGGCAACAAATGCGCCCGCCTGAGAAGGCGGGCAGAGGCTGCATCCATCTCCTGATAATCTGCGTTGCGAATCGGGCGCCGGGCAATTACGACAATATCCCAGCCCGGCTCGATTTCAGGCATGCGTAGACGAAAGATTTCACGAAGCCGCCGTTTGATGCGGTTTCTGACAACCGCGTTGCCGATTCGTTTGCTGACTGAAAAGCCGAATCGACTATAGTCCAACTCGTTGGGCAAGACGCAAAGTACCAACAGGCGATCCGGAAAGGAACGGCCATTACGCCGAACTTCCTGAAAGCGGGCATTGCGCTGAATCCGGTACCGACGCTTCACAATCGCAATAAAAAGCCCGAGCTGATTCCGGTCTACTCAGAACAGACGCTCAGAATAGCCTCTGATCTGAAATAGACCGAATGCTCAACTTACTTCTTGATTGTGGTCTTGCGGGTTGACAAACGTACGGCTATATTCTTGCGTCCTCGGTGTCGACGCCGCTTGAGGACGTTGCGACCGCCCGGGGAACTCATCCGCTTGCGAAACCCATGGGTCTTGAGCCGTTTGCGAACCTTCGGTTGCCAAGTGCGCTTGGTACTCATTTCTATTCTCTCCCAGAATCAGTGCAATGCTTTTCCGGCCTGTTCTACGAACTCCCGGTCGGCAGAGTCAGCCACAATTGTGCGGCGACGCTCTCCGGCAAGGGGCAGTGCAGGCAAGCCCTCAATGAACCATTTGAGCTCGACCGGCGTTCAAGCGCGTAAAGCGATTTCACGAAAGTACGCTTGTCAAAGCAAGCTTGACTGCCATCAAACGGCTATTATATGTTGTCACAATCGACACTGTCAAATCCGCGAGCATTTTCCGGCATGTCGCATTTCCCTCGCTGCCGTGTTATGTGTACTCGGCGAGAGCCGGAATAGCTTGGCAACCATTCTGACTGATGGTAGTATGCCACAAGTGACGGATGATCGTAATCGGTTCGGGCGCTGTGCCGGCAACGGCACGGTCTCCCCAGATTGGCGAGATTCCACGATTCGTTTGGAGGAATCATGACGGCAGAATCTTTGCCGCATTCCGCCGAAAATCTATCTGCCAACCTATCCGCCAATGTGACGACAGAGGGCGACACCAACGGCTTCTCCGCCATAGTTGAGAGTCCCGAGTTGCTGCGCTGGCGCGCCGACATCTTGATGGATGAAATGATGCTCGGCGCTGTCGACGCGTCCGGAAGCGATCAGGCCAACGGCGTGGCGCCAGCGGTAGAATACGACGGCGCTGGAACGGGTGACTCTCCTACGGATCAAACTCGGCCGGCCAGTTTGGAGGAAGATGCCGGATCGCCGGCATCTTCCCATGATCCGTATGATTCGACCGCCTCCGCCGGCAAGGCGCCGCCAGAGGCGAATAAAACGCCAATGCAGCCTCCCGGCGAAGCTCCTGTGGCCAAAGACGCTGCGGGCGATGTCGAGTGGTGGCAGCACCCCTTTCATGTTGAACCGCGTAATCCTGCCACGCCGCCTGCATCTATGGCGCCCCATTCGGCGGCGCCGCAGGTAACGATGGCGAATGCTGCCGCTTCCGGTGAAGCAATGCCGGGTTCGGCGGAATCACTGCTGCGCCCGCCGTCCGTCGCCCAGACCACACCGCCCGTAGACGCCCCACCGGGTCCGCCGGAGCGACAGGGCGCCGCCGGCGCTCGACTGCGCACCGGCAAACGGACGAACCTGTTGCCCCGCATGTCTTCCGTCGACACGGAGGCGCTCTGGCGCGAGATGGATGAGATGCGGACCGAAATTGATGCCGTGATGCCGGCGCAGCACGAATGGAGCGTGCGCAGCCGCCATTTGCTGGACAAAGGCGAAACCATTCTCCGCCAGTCGCCTGACCGGACGGCCGAGGTGGAATACTATCTCAATCAGGTGCGCGGCATTCTGGCCCGCGTCCGGCAATCATATGCATGGTCCCAGCTCTACATGAAGCGGCTCAACATTTATCTTTGGGCCTGGATTGCCTTTGCTGCGGTAGCGGCAAGCGGCTGTTTCCTGTATCGTGAAGCGTTGACCGGTTTCTTTACGTTGCTGACGGGCCTGCCGGCCGACGGCTTCCTCATGCAGATGCTGCCCTTCTGGTTCGGGACCATGGCCGTGGGCGCCCTCGGCGGCGCATTGGGCGCCCGGGTGAATATGGGTCGTCACCAATCGTTGGAACACGGATTCTTTGATCGCAAATACAGCTTGCGTGGGTTGCTTCTGCCCCTGCTGGCAGCCTTTGCGGCCATGATTATCTTTGCGCCCTTTGCGCTCTTGGCCCACTTTCTTCCCGTATCCCCCTTGATCGGATTGAGCCTGATCGGCGTGGCGGCAGTTTTGGCTTTTCTCTTCGGCTTCTTTCAAGAGTCGCTTTACGGCACGCGTCCATAGCTTGCTTGCGGCTGAAACGTGCTTCCTGTCTCTTTGCCAAACTTGATGCCCTGCCGGGCGCTGACAATTGGTTGCTGATGATTTATGTGGAAGTCGTCGTAAATGTACCGATCCGTCGGTCCTTTGCGCGCCAGCACAATGATCCGTCCTCACTTCCGCCGCCCGGATTTGACGGCGATGCGGACACCGCGTCCGCCATTCGATTTCAGACCTTCCATTACCATCTTCCGCCTGACCTGGAGCACAGTGTGGCGCCGGGGCATTTGGTCTGGGCGCCCTTCGGCAGTCAGCAAGTCCAGGGAATCGTACTCCGGTTGGCCGATTCTGCGCCGGTCCCGACCAAGGCTGTCGATCGTCTGGCGCGGCCCGAACCGATCCTCACACCGGCGCAGCTGGCCCTCGCGGAATGGATTGCCGGCTATTATGTTGCACCCCTTTCCGAGGCCATCAAACTTTTCGTGCCGCCCGGATTGCTCCAG
>CAYZLP010000057.1:4407-12404 GCA_964478635.1 uncultured Caldilineaceae bacterium | reverse complement strand
AAATCGAGGAGCGGGCCAAAGGCATCGCCGTGGAGCAGAGCGTCGAGGTGCCGCTCCAGGCCATTCGCCGCGCCGATATTCTGGAGAACGTCGTCGGGAAAGTGGCCGCAATCAAAGAGGCCGGGGCGGGCCAATATCGTGTCACCCTCAATTTCAATGTGGACAATACCGGTCTGGAACCGGCCCAATTTGCCAACGTGCTTTTCGGCAACACCTCCCTGCAGCCCAGCGTGCAGTTGGTTGACATGGAACTGACTGACTCGCTGCTTGGGGCATTCGGCGGCCCTCGCTTCGGCATGGCCGGTCTGCGTGAACTGACCGGCGCCGCGACCCGCCCCCTGACCGCGACCGCGCTCAAACCCATGGGCCTCGGTCCCGAAGAGTTGGCCGATCTGTGCCGTGCCTTCGCCCGGGCCGGCCTGGACATCATCAAGGACGATCACGGCCTGGCCGACCAGCGCTATGCGCCCTTTGCCGAGCGAGTACGGGCCTGTCAGGCCGCCGTGGATGAAGTCTATGCCGAGACGGGACACCGGGCCCTCTATGCGCCCAACATGGCCGGCACGCCCCGCTCCCTCTACCGCATGGCCGAAGTGGTCGACGAAGCGGGCGTGGGCTGCGTGATGATTGCGCCCATGCTGGTCGGCATCCCGGTCTTTCATGAGATGGTGCGCGATGTGCTCAAGGTGCCGGTCCTGGCTCATCCCGCCTTCGCCGGTTCCCTGCGCATGACGCCCGACTTCCTGTTGGGCAAGCTCTATCGACTGCTGGGCGCAGATGCCTCCATCTTCCCCAATTACGGGGGACGCTTTAGCTATAGCAAGGCGACGTGCACCCAGTTGGCCGACAATCTGCGCGAGCCCTGGGGTGATCTGCGGGGAGCCTTCCCCGCGCCGGCCGGCGGCATGCAGGTCGACCGGGTCGACGAAATGATCGACTTCTACGGCCGGGACGTGATGCTGCTCATCGGCGGCAGCCTGCTGGTCGCGGATGACATCACGGCCCATAGCCGGACCTTTGTGGAAAATGTCCACGCTGCCGAGGAGCGCTAGCCCATGACCGCTTCCCAAAACGAGCAGACGATCCGGCGCTATGGCGGCGACGGAACCTGGTCCGAAACCGAAGTTCGGCCCTACAAGAATGACGGCAATATCTTCAAGGATGTAACCCGTCAGAATCTCTTCGACGTGTCCGAACTGGCCTGTCAGTGGCGCTACTTCGAAGTGGGGCCCGGGGGTCATTCCACTCTGGAGCGCCATGAGCACGTCCATGCCGTCATGATCGTGCGCGGTCACGGCAGGGTGCTGGTGGGCGCTGAGGTAAGCCCCATAGAACTTTACGATCTGGTTTACATCCCAGCCCTGACCTGGCACCAGTTCCGGGCCGGGGAGGATGAACCCTTGGGTTTCCTTTGTCTCGTCAACCACGAGCGCGATCGACCGCAACTGCCGGCTGAAGACGATCTGGCCAAGCTGCGCGAATCCAAGGCCGTTACCGACTTTATCCGCACCTAAAGGATCGACCGCGGATGACGCGGATGGGACGGATTTCCGCTGATATTTCTTCATGGATCCGTGAGAATCCGCCCAATCCGTCTTATCCGCGGTCTATCATCCGACATCTTCGGGAGGAGGAAGACGATGACCCGACTTTGGAACGATCCGGCTGACTTCCGGGAAGAGTTGATCGAGGGCTTTGTCGCGGCTTATGGGCGCTATGTGCAGCGCGTGCCGGACGCCTCAGGCGTCATGGCGCTGGGCGCCCCCCGACAGGAAAAGGTCTCCCTCGTCATTGGCGGCGGCTCAGGCCACTATCCCGCCTTCTGCGGTTACGTGGGGCCCGGCCTGGCCGACGCCGCGGTAATGGGCAACGTCTTCGCCGCGCCTTCGGGCGAACAGGTTTATCGCTGTACCAAGGCGGTGGCCAGCGAAGCCGGCGTGCTCTACTGCTATGGCAATTACAGTGGCGATGTGCTCAACTTCGACATGGCCGAAATGCGCTGCCAGATGGAAGGCCTGGATGTCCGCACCGTGCGCGTCACCGACGATGTCGCCTCCGCGCCCAAGGGCGAAGAAGACGAGCGGCGGGGGATTTCGGGCGATTTCTTCGTTTTCAAGATCGCCGGAGCGTCCGCCGCCCGGGGTGATGCGCTGGGTGAAGTTGAGCGCTTGACGCGTCTCGCCAATGCCCGCACCCGCTCCTTCGGCGTGGCCTTCGGCGGCTGCACCCTGCCGGGTCAGCGCGAGCCCCTCTTCACCGTCGACCCGGGGCGCATGGAATTGGGGTTGGGCGTTCACGGCGAGCCGGGCATCAGCTCCAGCGACATGCGCACGGCGGCAGAAGTGGCCGACCTGCTGCTGGACACCTTGCTGGACCATGCGCCCGAAGGCGCGGGCAACCGCGTCGCGCTGCTGCTCAACGGCCTGGGCAACACCAAATACGAGGAGCTTTTCGTGCTTTTCAAGGATGTTAACCGGCGTCTGGCGGCCGAGGGAATCCAGATTCACCGGCCCGTTGTAGACGAGATGGTGACGTCCTTGGACATGGCTGGTTGTTCCCTGAGCCTGCTCTGGCTGGATGACGAACTCCAGGAACTCTTCGACGCGCCCTGCGCCTCGGCCGCCTATGTTCAGGCATAGCCACCGTCGTCCCGTGAGTACGGCCAGGTGCGAGTGGGTCCATTTTTATACACATGTCCAGTGAGCACGCCTTCGTGCGAACGGGTCAACCCGTCTAGGAAGGACTAAAACTGTGACGCAAACTCAATCCGCTGCGATCGTAGGTCGAACCTTGACCAATGCCCTGGCGATCGTCGAAGTCCATGAAACCGAACTGGGCAAGTTGGACGCAGCCGCGGGGGACGGCGATCACGGGGCAACCATGGTGCGGGGCCTCAAGGCCGCCGTCGCGACCTTGGCTGCCGGGGACGCGCCGGACGCGGGCGCGCTGCTCAGCCGGGCGGGCATGGCCTTCAGCGACGCGGCGGGCGGCGCCTCGGGCGCACTCTACGGCATGTTTCTCGCCACTGTTGGCCGTCAGCTGGGTGACGGCCCCTACGATACGCAGACCGTCGCCGCCGCGCTTCAGGTCGGGCAGGATGTCGTGGCCCGCCTCGGCAAGGCCCAGCCCGGCGACAAGACCATGCTCGACGCGTTGGCGCCTTTCGTCGAGGCGCTGCGCGCCGCGGGCGATCTCCCATTGGCCGAGGCCTGGCAAAATGGCTTGCCCGCAGCCGCAGCCGGCGCCGCTGCGACCGCCGATATGGTGGCCCGGCGAGGGCGCTCGTCCAAGCTGGGCGAACGCAGTCTCGGTCATCGCGACCCGGGCGCCGTTTCCATGACCTATCTCCTGCAAGCTGCCGGGGACGCGTTGATGGAATTGGAATAGACCGCGGGTCACTATACGGCCTATCCTTGATAGAACGCGGATCGGGCGGATCCGGCGGATAAAAATCCAAAAAATCCGTAGAAATCCGCCCAATCCGCCGCATCCGCGTTCTATGTTCTATTCAGCCGTTGAATTGCTTCTAATCTCTCGTTTTTCCATACCCATGGAGGATACAATCATGGCACGACCCGTAACGTTATTCACCGGTCAGTGGGCCGATCTGCCCCTGGAGACCCTTGCCCAGAAGACGAGCGAATGGGGGTTTGACGGGCTGGAACTGGCCTGTTGGGGCGATCATTTTGAGGTGGACAAGGCCCTGGAGTCCGACAGCTACGTGCGCGAGAAGCGTGACCTGTTGGAGAAGTACAATTTGCAGTGCTTTTCCATCAGCACCCACCTCGTCGGCCAGTGCGTCTGCGATCCCATCGACAACCGCCACAAGAGCATCCTGCCCGACTATATCTGGGGCGATGGAGATCCCGAGGGCGTGCGTCAGCGGGCGGCCGAGGAAGTGAAGAACACGGCCAGAGCTGCGCGTCTTTTCGGCGTGGATGTCGTCAACGGCTTCACCGGCAGCAGCGTGTGGGCCAAGCTCTACTTCTTCCCGCCCACCAGCCAGGAAGATATCGACGCCGGCTACGATGATTTTGCCGCGCGCTGGACGCCGATTCTGGATGTGTTCCAGGAAGAGGGCGTGCGTTTCGGTCTGGAGGTCCACCCGACGGAGATTGCCTACGACATCATCACCTTTGAGCGCGCGCTCAATGCCGTCAACGGGCACCCGGCCTTCGGCATTAACTTCGATCCGAGCCACCTCATCCACCAGTTTGTCGATCCGGTTGAGCTGATCAACGCCTTCCCGGAACGGATTTACCACGTTCATATCAAAGATTCCCGCGTCCAGCTTACCGGCCGCAACAGCATTCTTTCCTCCCATCTGGATTTTGGTGATTATCGGCGCGGGTGGGACTTCGTCTCCCCCGGACGCGGCGACGTCAAATGGGATCCGATCATTCGGGCGCTCAACCGTATCGGCTACAGTGGTCCCTTGAGTATCGAGTGGGAGGATAGCGGCATGGACCGGGAGTATGGTGCGCCGGAGGCCCTGGCCATGGTGCGCAGCCAGGACTTTGCCCCATCCGCCGTGGCCTTCGATGCAGCCTTCAGCAGCCAGTAGTCTGGAGCCGGATGTGGTACCATTAGGCTGATTGGGAATCTCAAGGCAAGTACCGTAATTCCTGACCGCCACAGATGTCTGACTTTTTCAAAAAGTCAGACATCTGGAACGGCGGATGTTTCAAAATGGAGGAAGTTCAAAATGTACGACAAAAGTCACAAGATCGTGGTTGGCGCCGATCATTTCGGCATGCCGCTGAAAGACGTTGTGCGCGACTATCTGCGCGAGCTCGGCTATGAGGTTGAAGATATGGGCGTCAACACCGACGACCCGGTCGACTATCCCGACGTGGGCGCGGCCCTGGCCGAAAAGGTGGCCGAGGGCGACTATGAGCGGGGCGTGCTCATCTGCGGCACGGGCGCGGGCATGGCCATCGTCGCCAACAAAGTGCCGGGCGTACGCGCCGTCTGCGTGAACGACCCCTACACGGCCGAACGAGCCGTCGCCAGCAACAACGCGCAGATTATCACCATGGGCAGCCAGATTACTGGCCCGGCCGTGGCCAAGAAGCTGGTCGATATCTGGCTCGAGAGCGAGTATCAGGGCGGTCGTTCTGCGCCGAAGGTCGCGAAGATCGACGCGCTTGACGAGCGCTATCACAAGTAGTCCGTAGGTGGGATAGAAGGTGCCAGTTCAGGACCGTTTCAGAAGTCTGACTTTTGTCAAAAGTCAGACTTCTGGGGCAATTCGTACATATAGGGAGACTTATGGCAACCAGCCAGGAAATTGTGCATACCGGCGCGGCTTTGGACGACCGGGACGCCGGTGATTTGAGCGCCGAGCAGTTGGCGCGCATGTTCAAGCAGATGACGCTGATTCGTCTGTTTGAAGAAAACGCTTTCGAACAATACTCCATGGGCAACGTCCACGGCACCATGCACCTCTGCATCGGCCAGGAGGCGACGGCCGTGGGCAGCATTGCGGCGTTGGAGCCTGAGGATCAGATTACGTCCACCCACCGGGGCCACGGTCACGCCATCGCCAAGGGCCAGGATATTCACACCATGATGGCCGAACTCCTGGGCAAGGAGGCGGGCGTCTGTCTCGGCCAGGGCGGCTCCATGCACATGGCCGATCTGACCTTGGGGAGCCTCGGCGCCAACGGCATCGTGGCGGGAGGCATTCCCCTCTCCGTGGGCGCGGGGCTTTCGTCCAAGCTCCAGCAGAGCGGCAAGGTCGTGCTCTCCTACTTTGGCGACGGCGCGGTGAACAACGGTAACTTCCACGAAAGCCTCAACATGGCCGCCATCTGGCAGTTGCCGGTCGTATTCATCTGCGAAAACAATCAGTATGCCATGTCCATGTCGGTGGAACGCTCCCATGCCGTGCCCCGGGTGGCCGATCGTGCGGCCGCCTACGGCATTCCCAGTGAGGCCGTGGACGGCATGGACGTGCTGGCCGTCTACGGCGCGGCCAAGCGGGCCATCGCTCGGGCCCGGGCCGGCGAGGGACCGACGCTGCTCGAACTGGTGACCTATCGCTACCGGGGCCATTCCAAGAGCGACAAGCAGGTCTACCGCACCCGCGAAGAGGTGCAGGAGTGGATGGACCGGGACGCCATCGAACGCTTCCGGGGCTGGCTTGTCGCCAGCGGTCACTTCACGGCTGAAGAACTGGACGCGATTCAAGAGGAGGCCGAGGCCGAGATCGAAGACGCCATCGAATGGGCCCACGCCCAGACCGAGCCCCCTCTGGAGAATCTGACCAAGACGGTCTATGCGGAAGAGCCGGCAGTGGAAGCCAATCCTACCGGGGCATTGCCGGCCTGGATCAAGCGCTCCTTCGGCGACGCAACGCCCATCAACCCGCCGGCGGGGGATCGGGAACTCACCTACGCGGAAGCCCTGCGCGAAGCGATGGACCTGGCCCTGGGCCATGATGAGCGGGTCTACATGCTGGGTGAGGACATCGGCCTCTACGGCGGCGCCTTCGGGGTCACAACGGGCTTGATCGAGAAATACGGCGCCGAGCGCGTGCGGGACACGCCCATCTCTGAAAACAACATCGCGGGCGTGGCCATCGGCTCCAGCATGACCGGCATGCGCGCCGTGGCCGAGATGCAGTTCATGGACTTCGTAACCCTGGCCATGGAGCAGCTCGTGCTCCAAGGCGCCAAGATTCGCTACATGTTCGGCGGCAAGGCGACGGTGCCCATGGTGCTGCGTTTGCCCGCCGGTTCCGGCACGGGCGCGGCCGCCCAGCATTCCCAGAGCCTGGAAGCGTGGTTTGTCAACGTGCCCGGACTCAAGGTCGTCATGCCGAGCACGCCCTATGACGCCAAGGGCTTGCTCCTGGCTGCCATTGCCGACAACAACCCGATCATGTTTGTGGAAAACAAGCTGCTCTACAAGCTGAAAGGGCCGGTGCCCGAGGGTCCCTACGTGGTCCCGCTGGCCACGGCTGACGTCAAGCGCATGGGCCGTGACGTCACCATCGTCGGCACCGGGATCATGATCCCGCGCGCGCTGGAGGCTGCCGCGGAGCTGGCCGAGCAGGGCATCGAGGCCGAGGTCATCGATCCGCGGACGCTCAAGCCCTATGATTTGACCACGATTGTCGAGTCAGTGCGCAAGACCGGGCGCATGATCGTGGCCCATGAGGCGCCGCTCCTGGGCGGCTACGGCGGGGAACTGGCCGCGGCCATCGCCCAGAGTGAGGCTTTCGCCTACCTGGATGCGCCCATCGTGCGTTTGGGCGGCGCAGAAGTGCCGCCGCCCTACAATCGCAACCTGGAGCGGGCCATGGTGCCCCAGACGCCGGATATGGTTGCCGCTGCGCAGAAGTTGGTGAATTACGAATTGTAGCCTGAGGAGCAATCTGTGGCCAAAGCAGTCATCATGCCCAAATTCGGCATGGATCAGGAAGAAGGAACCGTCGCCCAGTGGCTGAAGCAGGAGGGTGAAGCGGTTGAAAAGGGTGAGCCCATCCTCGAGGTCGAAACCGACAAGATCAACATGGAGGTAGAGGCCCCGGCTGCGGGCATCCTTGCCGCGATTCGCATCGGGCCCGGCGTGACGGTGCCCATCGGCGAGGTGATCGCCTACATCCTCAAGCCCGGTGAGGAGGCGCCTTCGGCGGCAGCGCCGGAACCGGAAGAGCCGGCAGGGATAGCGCCGGCCCAGCCGGATGAGGCAATTTCCCCGCCTAAGGCGAGTCCAGTGGCGCAACGGATGGCGGCTGTGGCGGGCCTGGATCTGGCTGCGCTCAAGCCCAGGGACGGCAGCGTGCGCATCACCAAGCGCGATGTGGAAGCGGCCCTGGCAACCGAAGCCGCGCCCGCGCCCGGCCCGGTTGGGGCCACGCCCGCGGCCAAGCGCCGCGCGCGGGAACTGGGCCTGGAGCTGGCGCAGCTGCGCGGGCGCGGCCCGGCCGGTCGAATCCAGCTCGAGGATGTGGAAGACGCGGCAATGCAGGCCGTCCCTGCAGCTGAAGC
>CAYZLP010000057.1:0-4307 GCA_964478635.1 uncultured Caldilineaceae bacterium | reverse complement strand
GCTGAAGGTGTACCGTCCGTCGGCCAGCCCCTGTCGACCATGCGCCGGCGCATCGCGCAGCGGCTCAGCGAAAGCTGGCAGACTGCGCCCCATATCATGCTCACCTCGACCATCGACATGGGCGCGGCCGAAGCCCTGCGCACGCGCCTGGTCGACGATTTCACCCGGGCCGATGTGAAGCCGACGCCCACGATTCTGATCGCCAAGGCGGTTGCAGCTGCGCTGGCGCGTCATCCTGCCCTCAATGGGTGGCTGACCCAGCAGGAAGGCCAACTGCGCTGGCAGCCGGTTGACACCGTCAACCTGGGCGTCGCTGTGGCCCTGCCGGAAGCAAAGGGCGGGGGCCTGATCGTGCCCGTCGTGCGCCAGGCTGAAGCGCTCGGCCTGATCGAACTGGGCCGCGCCGTGGCCGACGTGGCCCGCCGGGCCCGGGAAGGCAAGCTGCTCCCCGACGACATGGCGGACGGCACCTTCACGGTTTCCAACCTGGGCATGTTCCCCGTCGACCACTTCACCGCCATCATCAACCCGCCCCAGGTCGCCATCCTGGCCGTAGGCCGCACGGCCATCCAGCCCCAATGGAATGGCGAAGCCTTCGAGCCCCGTCCGACTATGGCCGTCACGCTCTCTGCGGATCACCGCATCGTCGACGGCGCCGTCGCCGCGGCCTTCCTGGCCGATCTGAAGGCCATGCTGGAAGAGCCGCTACGCTTGTTGCTGTGAGGGTGAGAATTGGCAATATTTCGATTGACATATTTCCCCAAAGCTGGTAAACCTTACACCACAAGAATGTTCATTACAGAATCTCCCCCGGCCATTTGACGGGAGGCCCCCGGTGAGCCAAGGCAGCGCACAATCACCACTGACCGAGGAAGCCGTACACAAGGCATTGACCCAATGGGCTGACGGCGACGGAGCGGCCAGCCCCCTGGCGTCGTTGCTCATCTGGCGCGCTGCATTCGGGCGGCCGGGTACTGCCACGCCCCTGGGCGCGACCGAAGCCGTGCTGGAAGCGGGGTTGGACGTGCTGGCGGAGGAACAGGAAGAACTGGCCCGCCTGCTGCGCCTGCGTTTTCAAGACGGCGAACCGGGCTATCGCATCGCGACCAAGCTTCACGTGGCTGAAGGGACGGTCTGGCGCAAGCAACGCGAGGCCATCCGTCTGTTGACCGAGATCCTCACCCGGCAGGATGCCCAGGCCCGGAACGAACGGCGTCGGCGTTTTGCCAATCGCCTCAGCACGCCCGCCTACGGTGAACTCATCGGCATTGGAACCCATGCCGAGATCGTCTGCGAGCAACTGCTGGCGCCGGGCTCGCCCTGGATTATTGCCCTCACCGGGATGGGCGGCATTGGCAAGACAACCCTGGCTGACGTCATCCTGCGCCGCATGCTGGAGCATCCCCACTGGCACGACTTCGCCTGGGTGACGGCCCGGGATGAAGTCTTCAACGGTGGCGGCGCCATCCACCGGATCGAGCGGCCGGCCCTGACCTCTGCCGCCCTCATGGACAACCTGGCCGAGCAGCTCCTGGCCGACGATATGAATCTGGATTCCCTTACCCCGGACCAGATACAGACCCTGCTGCGGGAGCGCTTGAGCAGTCGCCCCCATCTTGTCGTCATCGACAATCTGGAGACGTTGCGCGACTTCGAGACGCTGTTGGCCGTGGTGCGGGATCTGGCGAACCCGACCAAATTTCTCTTCACCAGCCGCAACAGCCGCGTCTACGAGCCCAACCTCTTTCTTTATGCGGTGACGGAGTTGGGGTCCGAGGATGCGCTCGCGCTGGTACGGTCCGAGGCCGCCCTGCGCAATCTGCCTGCCGTGGCTGTCGCCGCAGATGCGGAACTGATGCCGATTTTCGACACCGTTGGCGGCAATCCCCTGGCGCTACGCCTGGTCGTCGGTCAACTTCACGTCCATCCGTTGGGCCACGTATTGGACGATCTGCGCGAGGCTCGGGGACACCACGCCAAGGAGATCTACGCCTACATCTACCGCCGGATCTGGCAGGGATTGGACGAAACCGCCCGGCGGGTGCTCTTGCTCATGCCTCTGGTGACCGAACAGGGCGGCGACATCGACTATCTCATCGCCATGGGCGAGCATGGCGGTCTGGCCCAGAGTGACATTGCCGACGCTCTGGACCGGCTGGTCATTCGGAGCCTGGTAGACAGTCGCGGCGATCTGCATGAACGGCGTTATGCAATCCATGCGTTGACCCGGACTTTCTTGCAGCATCAGGTGCTCCAGTGGTATGGGGATGGCCTGGCCGATACGAAGGCGTAAGAGATGAGTTCCTCACTTCCTGGATCCTCGGATGATCCGGGCGTCGCCGATTATGGCCGGCTCTTTGCGTCATATATGGCCGGCGCGCTGGAGACCTCGCTGGCGCGCGTCCGCGCCGAAAGGGGCCAGCCTTCGGACCGGGATCGCCGCCAGGCCTGGCATGCCCTGAGTTACGCGCTCAAGGTCGATCTGCTCTGGCCCCTGGCCTGTGAATTGCTGCTGGCGCTCGCGCCCAAGCTGGAGGCGGCGGGCTTTCGGGAGGAGTGGTTGGCCTATTTGCAGCGCGGCATGGAGGAGGCGCGGGTCCACGGCGACCGCAGAGCGCTGGCTGAACTACAGTATCATGCCGGCACGATCTACCGGTACTTGGATCGTTATGATGAAGCGGACGCCGTTCTGCTCGAATCCAGGGGAATTGCGGCGACGCTCTCCATGCCTACGCTACATGCGCTGGTGCTCAACCAACTTGCTTATGTGGCGCAAGAGCGCGAACAATATCCGGTGGCCAGGCAATTTGCGCTGGAAGCCCTGGCAATTCCGGCTGTATCGGACTCTGCACGAGCAACGGCCAACGGCATATTGGGCATTCTTGCTACGGAGGCAAAAGCGTATGAAGAAGCCATCTTGCTACATCTTGAAGCCCTGACGATCCGGCGGCAACTCAATGAACGCCGCACCATGGCGTGGAGTCTACAGAACATCGGTCGTGCATTGAATCTTCAGGGCCGGCACGAGGAAGCGATTCAATATCTGCATGAAGCAGTCGCCATTTTGGAGTCCCTGCAAGATGAGTATCACCTTGCCATCGTGCGGAACAATCTGGGCGAGGCATTTCGCCGGGTAGGGGATTATGAGGCGGCGATGACGCAAATACTGAGCGCACGCCGCGCCGCGCACCGGTTGGGCGCAACCAAACCGTTTGCATATACGAATCTGAGTTTGGGTCTTACCTATCTCGCGCTGGAGTGCTTCGTCGAGGCAGTCCCCGCATTCGCGAGTGCCGTGGAGAGCTTTGGCCAGGTCAGTGCCACCGGCGAGGAGCTGAATGCTGCCGATGGATTGGCCTTGGCCTACATGGCCAACGGAGAGTACGAACTCGCAGAGAGAGTTTTGGAGAGTTTACTTAGCCGTCTGCCTGATATTGCTGATATCCCGTATCACTATGACTATTTGAGCAGGGTCGTACCGGAGCACTTGCATCAAGCCAGAACGGGGGCCGGGAAAACTGCCACCGCCTGATTGCTCGTGAACCCCGACAGAAACCCTCATGCAATTGCGGTCTGAGGTGACGCGGTCGGATTTCTGTCGAGGTATTCAGGCCGATCTGTACCGATTGTCTAGCAGCCACCGCCACTGCCTTGACACGAATCCGCAATTGGCGGCGGCCCGGCGTCGATCAGCTCAGACGTCATCCAGGACGTCGAGAGTCCGGCCAATCCCACGAGCAGGGCCAGGGCCAATGCAATCGCGCGCTGGCGGCCGGCCGTGGCGAACTGTAAGAACATACCTGCGTTCATGATGCGTTGCCTCCCTTGTTCTTGCAGAGGCCCATCGAGTTGGGGATCCCGCCGGAGGCCACGACGAAAGCGTGGAGCCCGGTGCACGTGCGCCCCCAATGAGCACAGGAATCGATTGTGAACTGCGGTCGAGACTGAAGACGGCGCGCGTGCTGCGCCGCCCCGCTGGCCGGGCGGGTCTCCGTCCCCTGCCCCGTACCGCATGGCCCCATTGTGGCGCCCGCCGTGAGGGGTTGTCACCCATCAAAGGGGTGGGCGCGCCCATCAAACTGATGGGCGCCTTTTGTCCACTCCGCGCGCCCTCGTGCGGACGGCGCCGTGACGATAGGCGCCAGTGGCGCGATGCGTGCTCGCTTTCAATCCGGCCTGGGGGGTGACCCGTTCGCACGAAGGCGTGCTCACTGGACGGAGTGGGCGTTACCCCTTCAGAATTTCTGCTTGGATTCACCATGCCCGATACACACCGTCTCTCCATCCTCACCGACCTGCGCAGAGCG
>CAYZLP010000056.1:0-12495 GCA_964478635.1 uncultured Caldilineaceae bacterium | reverse complement strand
GGCGCAGCGCACGCGGCAAGGGCGAAGGAGAGCAGGGCCAAGAGTGCCAACCACAGTGTGAATCGACTTCGACTACGCATGACTTACCCCCTTTTGAATAGTGACGCTAGAGAATCGAGCTAGAAGATCGAGGTGCAATGTCGTACGGAAAATGGTTCGGGCACGCAGTGCCATGCGCGCCATCGCAGACCAAGGCCTATAGGTGAGGATTGCGGCTGCGATAGCGGGCGATCAACTGCTGATTGTGTTCGACGGCGCCGGGCATGTTGGCGCTGATGTAGACGGGGGGCAGGTCACCTCCAGCCGTGAGTCTCTGGGCGGCTTCGGTGAAGATGGCATTCAGAATAAAGGCGCCGGCCAGCGTGGAGGCCGGCCCGCTGCGCACGCCCGTCTCCCCCAGCTCGACCAGCGCATCGCCCGGCACGCCCTGATTGTCGATGACGATGTCGGCGATATCCGCAAGTTTGGTGTTGTCGACCTTGGCCGGCACTTGTTCGGCATAGGCCAGCGCAATGATGGCAATCACCGTCATGCCCAGCTCTTTGGCCGCCAACGCCAGCTCAACCGGTACGGGGTTGACGCCGCTGTTGGAGATGACGAAGATGGTATCTTTGGCGTCGGGCCCATAGCGCTGGAGCAGAATCCTGCCGACGCCGAGGGTGCGCTCGAATTGGGTGCTGGTTACGGCTCCTTCATGGAGCATCAGGCTTGTGCTCAGGATGGGGCAGATCGCGGCCAGGCCACCGGCTCGATAGTGTCCCTCTTCCGCCAGCATGTGGGAATGGCCGGAGCCGAAGATGTAGACCATGCCGCCGGCCGCGATGGTCTGCTGCACGGCTGTGGCCGCGGCGTCGATGGCAGGGAGTTGCGTCGCGGCAATTTGGTCCAGAACCTCCCGAACCGCATCGAAATAGCGTGTTGCGCCTTCCAGTTGGGCCATGACTCATCTCCTTACAATCTGTCCGAATGGTTCAAGTCAGATTCGTGAAGCAGGGTTGTCAGCCGGTAGCGCTGGCTGTTGTAGCAGGAACGGACGAATTCCACGGCGAAATTACGGTCGTCATAGGTGATCCGGGCCAGGCTCAGAATTGGTGTGCGCGTGTCCAACTGCAGATAGCGCCGCTCTTCCTGGGTGGGCATGCGCGCCTCGATCTCCTGGCTGGCCCAGGCCAGGCGTACGCCGTAACGATCGCGCAAGACCTGGTAGAGGGATTCGCTTTGGAAATCGTGATTGGCCAGGATGTTGCGAAAAAGCCGGTGATTCAGATGGGCGCGCTCAATGGCCACCGGTTCACCATCGGCCAGGCGGATGCGCGCCAGATTGACGACCTCGCTTCCCACGGGGATCCCCAGATGGGCGGCGACGACCTCGTCGGCATAGTGGATGGAGGCTTCCAGGATCCGGCTGGACGCCGCCATGTTGCGCCCGGCCATGTCCTGCGTGAAGCTGCTCAGGCGCGAGAGTTCCTGGTCGATTTTCGGCTGATTGACAAAGGTACCTTTGCCGATCTGCGTATAGACGATGCCGTCCTGTTGGAGCGACTGCAGGGCGTGGCGGGCCGTCATCCTGCTGACCCCGTAGCGCTCCGCCAATTCCCGCTCGGAGGGCAAGCGGTGATCGGCCGCGTAGACGCCGGCCTCAATTTGCTCCTGTAAATGAAGCTTGAGTTGAATATAGAGGGGCGTTGCCGTTGTGGGATTGATCGCCATCGGACTCTTGGTATGATGCGGTATATACCACGTATGTCCAATAGCATAGCTGGTTTCCGAGCCGCTGTCAATCCCAATTCGCGTACTGCAACAGATTTCAATTTCCCGCCAATAGACCGCGGATTTGGCAGATTAGGGCGGATCCCGGCGGGTTTTTGGCAGGCAATCCGTCCGGCTCCGCCGTATCTGGTCTGTTCCGCGGTCTATTGGCGGGGAATTGCGAATTGCTGCGCGTACGGGCCGTAGGCGGATCCTGCGTCATTATGGAAACAAATTTGCTGCCTCTTTCGTTGTTTGGTTGAAGCGGAACCGGAAATTCTCTATGACAGGCCGTGGCGCTGCGCAAGAATCGGCAATCATAGTGACGTTTTCTACAATTACGGATTTACGAATTGATGCCGGTAAACGTACCCGAGTCTATACCAGTGTTAATTCGTTAATCCTCAGCTGTAGAACTCGATAACCGTAGCTTTCCACATACGAACTCTCTAGCGGCCAACGCGGCCATGATTTGGCCACAATCGGAGCCCACGATGAAACGCTGGAAAGATCGACTCTTTGAACTGGCCCGAGCAGAATCCGCCACCGTCCCTTCTCCGGAACGATTTTTGGTATGGCTGATCATGTTGGGTTTGCTGGCTGGCGCCTGCTTCATGCTGCTCAGCCAAATCTGATGGCAGCAATGCAGGTGCTTCAGGAGTCTGTGGGGTCTCCATGACATTTCCCGATTTGCCGCTTGGCTTGAAGGTCGTCCTGTTCGGGCTTACCGCATATGTCGGACTTGGGGCGATCTTGTTTCTCCTCCAACGTCAGATGCTCTATTATCCCGGGCCGGTCTTGCCGCCTGAGCGATCCCTGCAGGCGGCCGGCCTGGCTTTGTGGCCCGACGCCGACTACCGGGGTGTCGGGCCGGCGGTCGATACCGGCTATCCCAACGGCACGGTCGTCGTCTTTCACGGCAACGCGGGTACGGCGGCCGACAGGGCCTTCTACACGCGCGCGTTGGGACCGCTGGGCTACCGCGTCCTGTTGGCCGAATATCCGGGCTATGGCGGTCGGCCTGGTCGGCCAGGCGAAGACCCGTTTGTGGCAGATGCCAAGCAGACCGTTGCCCTGGCTGCGGAGCAGTATGGATCGCCGATTTTCCTCTTGGGTGAGTCCCTCGGCGCCGGGGTGGCGAGCGCGGTTGCCGCCGACAGTGCGATCGCCATTGACGGTCTCATCCTGATCACGCCCTGGGATAGCTTGCCGAGTCTGGCCCAGTCCATCTACTGGTTTTTTCCCACCCGCTGGCTCGTTTTGGACCAATATGACAACCTGCAGAATCTGCGTGAATATGCGGGTCCCGTTGCCGTCGTCCTAGCCGAACGTGACGAAGTCGTCCCCATTCGCCACGGACAGCGACTCTTCGAGTCAGTCCAGAGTGCCAAACGGCTCTGGGTTTTGCAGGGCGCTGGGCACAACAGCTGGCCCAATCAGGTGAGCGCCCCCTGGTGGCGGGAAGTCATGGCGTTCATCGATCCCCAACCCGAGTGAATTCCAACCCCGAGTTTGCGCAACAAACCCAGTCTGATCCTGTCTTGACCCAAACCCACCGCCGGCTGAGCCTGTCGAAGCCTGATCTCATCGAAGCTCGCAGCAATCGCGTAACTCCTTCAAAATTGCCTCTTGACTCTGCCACTGTGTCAGGGTGTACGCTGTTGCTAACGAGGCTGAAGCGAAGGCTAAGGCGAAGACGGTGTAAGGCATTCTTATACTCGATAGGGAGCGAATGATGACAGAGCAGACGATTCAGAAACCGGTGATTTTGGGCACGGGACAGCTAGGTCTGGCAATTATGGATGAATTGGTCAAGCGGGGCACCTCGGTGACCTTGGTCAATCGCAGCGGCCGTATTGCGGAAGCGCTGCCCGCCGGCGTGACATTGGTGACGGCCGATCTCTATGACCCGGCCAACGTGCGCGAGGTGTGTCGCGGGGCCGACGTAGTCTTTCTCTGCGCGCAGCCTGCCTATACCGATTGGCCGGAAAAATTTCCGCCCCTGATCGAGTCGGTGCTGGCTGGTCTGCAGGACAGTGGCGTAACGCTGGTTTTTGGCGACAACCTTTACATGTATGGCCCCACCGGCGGCGCGCCGATTACGGAAGATCTGCCCTACGCCGCCACCGGTCACAAGGGCAAAACCCGGGCTGAAATGGCCGAGCGCCTCCTCTCGGCCCACGAGCCGGGCCGGCTGGATGTGGTGATCGGCCGGGCCGCGGACTTTTACGGCCCCCGCGTGACCGATTCGGCCGTGGGCGAGATGGTCTTTGAGGCGGCGCTAGCGGGCAAGACGGTCAATCTGATCGGCGACCTGGATTTGCCCCACACCTACACCTATATCCGCGACTTCGCCCGGGCGCTCATCACGCTGGCCGAAGCCCCCGAAGCTCACGGCGATGCGTGGCACGTTCCCAACGCGCCGACCGTCAGCACGCAGGCATTCCTCGACATGATCGAGACGGAGGTCGGTAAGCCGGTCAAGACCCGGACGGCCGGAAAACTAATGCTTGGCTTTTTGGGGCTCTTCAACCCGATCCTGCGCGAGTTCAAGGAAATGTACTACGAATTCGATGAGCCCTACGTCGTCGACGACAGCAAATACCGGGCGGCCTTCGGCAACGGCGTAACGCCGCATGATGAGGCTATTCGAGAAACGCTCGCCTGGTATCAGGCCCACGAAGCCGACAACTAACTTCGGCGAAGGATAGACCGCGGATCGTGCGGATTGGGCGGATTGCATCGGATCATCAAGAAAGATCCGTGACGATCCCTCGCATCCGCACGATCCGCGGTCTAGCGGTTTGTGGGCAGCTCTTTGCGCTGCAAAGCGGTTGTCGCGCGATTGGTGGAATGCTATAATGGTTCCTACGGCAGCCTGGCTGCCCGTCTTTGCCCCGCATGACAACTGTAGTGAGGAGATTCCCGTGGACGTCGCCAAATTTACCTTGATTCCCGAACAATTTGCGGAAAAAGAGCGCTTGCTGGTTGAATCCGGTACGCTGCTGGCCACGACCTTTCGCTACCCCACAGGCATTGCGGCCGTCCGACTGGCCAATGAGTGGGGCGACTTGATTGTCTTGCCCTATCAGGGGCAGCAGATTTGGGCGGCGCGTTTCGGCGGGCCCGGCGTTCCCCGGCGGGAACTCACCATGCGCTCCATGTTTGAGATGCCGGTCCCCACACGCGACTTCCTGGAGAATTTCGGCGGATTCCTGCAGCATTTGGGCGCCCTGGGGGCCGGCAGCCCGGGACCCGACGACCCCCACGCGCTCCACGGCGAACTGCCCAATGCGCCCTATCGTTCGGCGCATCTGGTCATCGGCAGCGATGCCCGGGGCCACTACATCGGGCTCGGCGGTCTTTATGAGCACACGGTGGCTTTTACCCACCACTATCACGCCGAACCGTTGGTGAAGCTCTACGCCGGTGAATCGCTCATCAACCTCAACATGCGCATCACCAATCTCAAGCGTTCCCCCATGGAACTCATGTACGGCGCACACATCAACTTCCGCCCGGTAGACAACGGTCGGCTCGTCTATTCGGCCACGCGGACGCCCGAGCACCTTCGCTTGCGCAGCACCATTCCCGCCCACATCACGCCAACCCCGGCCTTTGAAGCGCTCATGGCCGAACTGCGGGAGGATCCGACCCGCCACGAGGTGCTGTCACCCGATCTGGCCTTTGATCCGGAAGTCGTCTTTTTCATTGATTACAATATCGACGATGACGGACTGGCCCATTCGCTTCAGGTTCATCCGGACGGCAGCGCCGACTACGTCTGCCACCGTCCCTCCCAGCTGCCCCGGGTCACGCGGTGGATCAGTCGGCAAATGCCCGATCAGGATGCCATCGCCATCGCTGAAGTGGGCACCTGCGAAATGGAGGGCTACCATGCGGAAAAAGCCAAAGGAAACATCGTCGAAATAGGACCCGGCGAGAACTTCCACTGCAGCTTCGACGCCGGCTTGCTCGTTCCGGAACTGGCGGCGGCCGTGGAAGCCCACATCCGGACGCTGCAATAGGCCCTTCCATTGTCGATTTTCATCATCAGCGCGTCATCGGTTTAGCCATGCCTACAGCTCACCCCACTGCCATCGTCGCGGGTCACATCTGTATCGACATCATCCCCGCCTTTCCGGCCGGCGGCGCGACCTTGGCCGACCTGCTCGTGCCGGGCAAATTGATCAACACCGGGCCCGTCGTCACTGCGACCGGCGGCGCCGTCTCCAATACGGGTTTGGCGCTCCATCGCCTGGGCGTTGAAACCAGGCTCATGGGCAAGGTTGGCGACGATTTGTTCGGTCACGCCATCCTCGAAATTTTGCGTGGCTACGGCTCCATGCTGACCGGCAGCATGATCGTGGATCCGGCCGCGACCTCGTCCTATACCATCGTAATCAACCCGCCCGACGTCGACCGCATCTTTCTTCACTCTCCCGCGGCCAACGATACCTTCTCCGCGGCCGACGTGCCTGATGAAGCGCTGGCCACGACCCGGCTCTTTCATTTCGGCTATCCGCCCGCCATGCAGCGCATGTTTGAAGCAGGCGGCGGAGAACTGATCACCCTCATGCAGCGGGCAAAGGCGGCCGGCGCCGTTACATCGCTGGACGTCACCTATCCCGATCCTTCATCCCCTGCAGGCAGGGTCGATTGGCCGGCGCTCCTGGCCGGAACCCTGCCCTATGTCGATATCTTCCTGCCTAGCCTGGAAGAAACCCTCTTTATGCTCGAGCGCAACCGCCACGATGAGATGCGCGCCCGGGGGGATCTCATCGGCCAGACCGACGGCAGTCTGCTGGATGACTTGAGCGCACGCTTGCTGGAGATGGGCGCGGCGGTGGTCGGTCTCAAGCTGGGAGAGCAGGGCTTCTTCGTGCGGACGACGGCTGTTCCGGAACGTCTGGCCCCGCTGGCGTCCCTGCTGGGCAATCGGCTGGCCGAGTGGCAAAACCGCGCGCTGCTGGCTCCCTGTTTCCAGGTCAAGGTTGCGGGGACGACCGGCGCCGGCGATTCTACCATCGCCGGTTTCCTGACCGGCCTGCTGCACGGCCTGGCGTTGGAGGATGCGCTAACCCTGGCCGTGGGTGTGGGCGCCTGCAGCGTCGAGCAGGCCGATGCGTCCAGCGGCATTCCGCCCTGGCAGGAGGTCCAGACCCGCATTGCGGCGGGGTGGTCCAGGCGCCCCGTCGCACTCGATCTGCCGGGTTGGCGCCATGATGCGCAGAGCGGCCTCTTCACAGGACCGTTCGACAGAACCATGTAGGCTAGAATGTGGATTGAGCGGATCGCGTGCATTCTGCAGGATATTTGAATCCATCCGTTCCATCCGCGTCCCATTTCTATTGAGCATCGAGGCGCCTCATGAAACGTTCCGAAATCAATCAGATCATCCGCGAAGCCGATGCGTTCATCCAGGAACATCGCTTCTGCCTGCCGCCCTTCGCCTACTGGACGCCGGAAGAGTGGGCTGCCAAGGGACCGGAGGTGCGGCAGATCGTAGAGGCCGGACTAGGCTGGGACATTACCGATTTCGGCCAGGGCGACTACGCCAATTTCGGTCTCTTTCTCTTCACGATTCGCAACGGCCGCGTGGCGGATCTCCAAAACGGTCGGGGCCGGCTCTATGCCGAAAAGCTGCTCATCTGTGATCCCAACCAGGTGACACCCCTCCACTTCCACTGGCTCAAGACGGAAGACATTATCAACCGCGGCGGCGGAAACCTGGTCGTTCAACTCTACAACGCTACAGAAGATGAGCAACTGGCCGACAGTGAGGTGACGGTCCTGGTCGACGCAGTGGTGCGAACCGCGCCGGCCGGCGCCGAAATCGTCCTGCGGCCCGGCGAGAGCATCACGCTGGAACCCTATCAGTACCATGCGCTTTGGGCGGAGGACGCACGGGTTCTGGTGGGCGAAGTTTCCACCGTCAATGATGACAACACCGACAATCGCTTCTACCAACCCATCGGCCGCTTCCCCGAAATCGAAGAAGATGAGGAGCCCCTCTATCTTCTGGTAAACGACTACGTTCGCTACTGGCAGCCGGGGTAGGGCCTGCGCTGGCTTTCTTCCCTACATGGCGATACCTGTGCGATAATTGAGGGATGAAATCTCGTATGATGGTTGTCTTGGGAATCGTTGTTGTACTGATCCTGTTGACGCTCGGCATAGCCGTTGCCGCCAGCGCCGCGGCCCGCAACGCCGAATCGTCAGCCGTGGAGGAAGGCATGCAGGACTTTCTCTCTACCATAATGCGGCAGCCGGCGGCCAATGATGATTACACGCTGCCCGACGGCAGTGCGCTGACCGTCCACACCCTCAATCTGGGCGCGAGCAATGCGTACTTGCTGGAGACGGAAAGCGGGCTCGTCCTGGTCGACGCCGGCACGCCGTTTGTGGCCTCCATTATCCTGGACTATCTGGCGAAAATCGGGCGGGATGACCTGAACCTCATCTACATTACCCATGCCCATATCGATCATTACGGCAGTGCGGCCGAGATTCGCCGCCGGACCGGCGCGCCCATTGCCATCCACCCGGATGATGCCGCCGCGCTGGCCGCCGGCGCTACGGACCTTGGTATCGTGCGCGATTTGGAGCGCGTTTCAGCATTGGCCTTGCCCTTTGTGGAACCTCTGCTGACCATTGAAGACACAGAGCCGGATATCCTGGTCGAGGACGGTGATCGGTTGGATGCGTATGGTCTGCCGGCAACGGTGATCCATGTCCCAGGCCACACGCCCGGCTCGACGGCCATCGTGTTCGACGGTGGTATCAGCTTCGTAGGCGATCTGCTGGCGGCCACGGGCGATCCCCACGTCCAGTCCTCTTACGCCTATGACTGGTCTCTCTTCCCCGCAAGTTTGCGCCACCTGGCCGCCTATGAACCCACGCAGCTCTACACCGGTCATGGGCCGGCTGCCATTGATGGCAATGACCTGGAGAAATTGACTCAACAGTTTGAAACGTCGTTCCCGGCGCTGCGCAAGAACAATTGAGGCCGGTCATGTTACGACGGCGCCGAGCGGAAAGAACCGAGTTTCCCTGGTGGTATGTGCTGCTCGAAGGCGTTATCGGCATGGGCTTCGGTCTGGCGCTCATGTTTGCGCCTATCACGACGCTGGACGCGATATTTTTCCTGCTAGGCGCTTACTGGATGACCGTGAGTGTGCTGGCCCTGATCATTGTCGCAACCCCATACGGCGCCGGACGCAGGCTGACCCTCCTAATCCGAGGCCTGATCGGTCTGATCGGTGGCTTTCTGCTCTTCAATCTGCCCAACAGCACGAGTCTGACAAATCCTTCCATCCTGGCCAATTTGGTGGGCGTTATGGGGATTATCGTGGGCCTGGTCGGGCTGCTGCAGGCCATGAAGGGTGGTGGCTGGGGAGCGGCCATTCTAGGCGCGATCAGCATCTTCTTAGGCGTGTCATTGCTTGGCGCCACCGTGGGCGTTCTCCTGAACTTCGTCTGGCTAATTGGCTTGCTCACGGCTGTGGGCGGCCTTTTGGGCATTCTCCTGGCCCTACGCCTGCGCAACCACCCGGAAGAAGGTACCTTGGGCGTTGCCGGCATCCGCAACCCGACCATGGGTATCTGGCGAATCTTTGCGCTGTTTGTGCTGCTGATCGTTGCGGTTGTGGCCATCTTTATCGCCTGGCTGATCCCCGTACGGCGTCAGGGCTTGCGGTTGCACTATTGGATGGTAACCTGGGTTTGCCGGGCAGCCAACTGGATTCTGGGCGTCGACGTTACCTGCGCCGACGTTGCGACACTCCGTGACCACACGGGTTTGGTCTTCGCCAACCATGTCTCCTATCTCGACATCAGCACGATCGTCAGTCTTGAACCGCTGCGCTTTCTCAGCGCGGCCGAGATCTTCAAGATTCCGTTTGTGGGCTGGGTGGCCGATTCGATTTCCACTGTGTTTGTAGAACGCCAGAACCGGGAGTCGCGCACATCGACCCGGGACTCGATTGCCCGGGCTGTGGAAGCGACGCCGGTCCCTCCCTTCGTGGTCTTTCCCGAGGGACGCATGGGGACGCCGACCGAACTGCAGCCGTTTCACTACGGTTCTTTTGCCATCGCCTGTGAAACCGGCGTCTCGTTCCTGCCTGTTGCCCTGCGCTACAGCCCGGCCGAAATTGCGACCTGGCGTGGGGTCAAGTATGAGCCCTTTGTCGCATCATTTTGGCGATTGGTGACCCATCGAAGCCGCGTCAAGGCCGAAGTCATCCTCCTGACGCCCGTCCACCCCGGGCCGGATGACCGCGCGCCCGACCTCGCGCACGCGACCCAGCGCACTATCGAGCATGCCCTGGGGCTGGCCCCGGCGCCCCTCCAACTCGCAACCTATCCAGCAAGAGAGGCAAGCGGACCATGAACACAGCAACCATCCTCCATGAAACCTTCGCCCTGGAGGGGCAGGTTGCGCTGATCACCGGCGGGACGGGCGTGTTGGGGGGCGCCATGGCGCGTGGGATGGCGGCGGCCGGCGCCAAGGTCGGCATTATCGGCCGCCATGCGGAGCGGGCGGAGCAGGTGGCTGCCGAAATCGAAACGGCCGGCGGAACTGCGTTGGCGCTCCCCGCCGACGTCTTGGACCGCGCGCAGTTGGAAGCGGTGCGCGATCGCGCCCTGGCCGCATGGGGGCGTATTGATATCCTCGTCAATGCAGCCGGCGGCGTTGTAGCCGGCGCCACCGTGAATGAAGAGGACGCCTTTGCCGACATGCCCCGGAGTGGCTTTGAGCAGGCCCTGGCGCTGAACCTTACGGGGACGGTACTGCCTTGCCAGGTCTTTGGCGCAGTCATGGGCGAACAGGGCCGGGGCAGCATTATCAACATCTCGTCCATGGCGGCCGATCGCGCGATCACGCGGGTGGTTGGCTACAGCGCAGCCAAGGCCGGCATTGACAATTTCACCCGCTGGCTGGCCGTAGAGCTGGCCCACAAACATGGGGAAGGCCTGCGCGTCAACGCGATTGCGCCCGGCTTCTTCATCGGGGAGCAGAATCGCCGCCTCCTGCTCAACGAAGACGGTTCGCTGACGGCTCGCGGCCGGGCCATTGTCGAGCGCACGCCCCTGGGCCGCTTCGGCGCGCCCGACGAGTTGGTCGGCACGGCCATCTGGCTGGCCTCAACCGGCTCCCGGTTTGTCACGGGCGTCGTCATTCCCGTGGACGGCGGCTTTTCGGCCTTCAGCGGTGTTTAGGGGAAAAGCGTTACACAGAGGGGGCACAGAGGAGGCACAGAGATTGTCGGGGGAAGGCGGTTGCGGCTTCGCGGCGCCTCCCCCGTTGCTGTGAGGATTTCTGTATAGGGCTGTGACGTAACGCCGGGAAGGGAGAGATCGTGCGGTTTTTGTGGATTGCGCTGGGCGCGGCCTTGGGGGCCAATGCCCGCTATCTGGTTAGCCTGTGGGCCGCCGATCGGTTCGGTGTCAGCTTTCCCTACGGAACCTTTCTTGTGAACGTGACCGGGAGTCTGTTGCTCGGTTTCTTACTGGCCCTTTCCGTCGATCACTTTTTGACTTCTCCCCAGTCTCGCTGGTTCCTGGCTACCGGTTTTTTGGGCTCCTACACGACCTTCTCCACCTACATGGTAGAGAGCGTTAACCTGGTTCGGGACGGAAGCATCTCCTCCGCGTTATTGAACATGATTGGCGAGGTGGTTGTCGGCCTCGCTTTTGCGTTGCTTGGCATGTGGCTGGCGCGCTTGCTCGGATTGTAGCATGGGCGAATAGGATGGACCGCGGATTATAGGGATAAGGCGAATTTCCGCTGATTTCATGAGATAATCGTATCTATACAGCCTGGCCAAAATGGAACGCGGATTCGGCGGATTTGCCGAATCGACGCGGATTCTCATCCAGATCGATCCGCGGGAATCCGCCAGATCGTTCGACTGAGCTCACGACGAAGTCCGCTCAATCCGCGTTCTAGCTGACTGATGGCTGAATGGTTACAAATAATCCGGAATGTCCGCCTGAATCAGTTGGAGCCGCGGTCCATTAGGAGGAGAATGATGCAAGGCAAAGCGCAGCGTCTCACGATCTACATCGGCGAGAGCGACCGTTTTGAAGGCAAGCCGCTCTATCTCGCGCTGCTGGAGTTCTTCAAGACGGAAGGCGCGCTGGGGGCGACGGTGACCCGGGCCGTGGCGGGGTTTGGGGCCCACAGCCGCATACGCACGGCCAGTCTGGTGGAACTGTCGAGCGATCTCCCGATCAAGGTGGAATGGGTGGACGCACCCGAGCAGATCGCGCGCCTGCTGCCAGAATTGCGCCGCCGCGTCAACGATGGGTTGATTATCGTCGAGCCTGTAGAAGTTGTTCAATACGCCGGCGGACGAGAGGCCGATCCCCTGGCCCAACCGGTCGCCACCATCATGCGCCGCGGCGTCACGTCTGTGCCCGTGGATGCCCCTGTGGCCGACGTGGTCAAGCTGCTGTTGGAGCGCGGCTACCGGTTTGTGCCGGTGGTGGAGCAGGACAATACCGTGGCGGGCATCATCAGCGACGGCGATCTGCTGGAGTTGGCCGGCCTCAAGGCGCGGTTGAGCCTCCAGGGCGACCTGAGCCCCCAGGTGCTGCGCCAGCAATTCGCAGATCTGGCTCACCAGAGCGGCGTCGCCCGGGACATCATGACTGCGCCCGTCACCACCGTACGCAGCGATGCACCGATCCGCAAGGCGGCCCAATGCATGCTGGATCAGCATCACAAGCGTCTGCCCGTGG
>CAYZLP010000055.1:11409-12530 GCA_964478635.1 uncultured Caldilineaceae bacterium | reverse complement strand
GCGTCAGTTTCTGCCCCTGGTCCGGCGTCCCGTGCAGGTCGAACCGGACGACACGAACGGTTGCCCGTGCGGCTGGTTCGATGAGCATGGCCGCATGTTTGACTACATCCCCCGCCCATAAACCGCGGATACTGGCGGATGCAGCGGATCCGAACGGATCATCATAGAAATATCCGTCGGATCCGTTTCATCAGGGTTCTTCCGCGGTCTATTCGCCGCAGCTTTGCCCATGGCGCCCAAATTGGGCTGAAATTTGACGGATTCAAACGGCGTCGTGTATACTTGAAAAGGTAAATGCCCCTGTGGTGGAATTGGCATACACGGCAGGTTGAGGGCCTGTGCCCATAAGGGCGTCTCCGTTCGAGTCGGAGCAGGGGCACTACGCAAGCATGAAATATCCATCTGCGCGACAGCAACCATTTTCTCCTGGAAAAGGTTGCTGTTTTGCATTTATGGCCCAACCGCGCATTCTTCGTTGCATCCCCCACAACATTGTGGTATTATTTTGGCACCTCCCAGTCTTGCCACAGTGAGGAGCGTGGCACATTGCACCAGCTTCATCGACAAATCTCAACTCTCTGGACGCGCGTGCTGGACCGACGTGCGTTATATCGCGTATGGTTAATCCAGGGCGCAATGCTTCTGGCACTTTTGGCTGGGGTGTTGCTGATCCCGGACGGAACCCTGCGCGCACAGACGCCGGCGCCGCCCGCGGCCCTTGCCTATCAGCCGGTTGCAGATCTGCTGATCACCGAGTACGTGGACGGTTCCAACAGCAACAAAGCGCTGGAAATCTTCAACGGCACCGGCGCGCCGGTCAACCTGAGTGAATATCGGGTCGACATCTACAACCCCGGCTCCAATTTTGTCGATCATGTGGTCATCCTGCCCAACCGGATCCTCAACGACGGCGAGACGTGGGTGATCGTCAACCGGGGCGCCGATCTGATTCCTGCCGTCTTGGGGGCGTTGCCCTACCAGCGTGACAGCAATCTGGTCTTCAACGGGAACTCGACCATCATCCTCACCCGCAGCACCAACGCGCCCATCGATTCCTTCGGCCAGCGCGGGGTCGATCCGCGCACGGGGTGGGCCGGCGGCGGCGTCAATTCTCTGGGCAA
>CAYZLP010000055.1:0-11309 GCA_964478635.1 uncultured Caldilineaceae bacterium | reverse complement strand
GCGGGGTCGATCCGCGCACGGGGTGGGCCGGCGGCGGCGTCAATTCTCTGGGCAACACCCTGGTGCGTGACCCGAATGTCTGTTTCGGTCGTACCAACGCCAATTCACCCTTCGATCCATCGGAGGAATGGTCCTCCCTCGGACGTGACGTTTTTACGGATCTGGGCAGATACGCCACCAACTGTAACGGCGGTCCCGGGCCAAGTCCCGGTACGCTCCTGCTCAACGAGTTCCTGATTGCGGAAAACAACAGCCGGGCGAATCAATATATCGAACTCTTTGGTTTGCCGGGCGTCAGCTATCCAGCGTATGCCGTACTGGTCGTGCGGGGTGGACAACCCAATCCTGGTCAAATCTATCGGATTTATCAGGCCGGCACCACCAATGCGGGTGGCTACTGGACGACCTATCACAGTGAGGAAATCGGCCCGGGCGCAAACACCTTCTTGCTCGTCCGTAATCTGAATGCCGGCGTGCAGCTGGGCTACGACATTGACGTGAACAATGACGGCTTCATCGACAGCGCGCCATGGACGGAGATTGCCGACAGCGTCGGCGTGACGACCGGCCAGGGCGTTGAATACGTCTATAGCCCCGTGGTGTTGGCACCCAATTTCGACGGGCGCGGTCGCATCGTGCGCGGCGCGTCCCGGATTCCCAATGGCAATGCCCTGGCCGACCCCAGTGCCTGGCGGCGCAACGCCGGCCCGCCGCCCGGCATCGTCGGTTTTGCAGTCAACACGCCCAACGAGCAGAACCGGGAGGGATCCGACCAGCCTTTCCCCACCCCGACAGGCACGGTCACGCCGGTCCCGACCCTGACGCCGCTGCCTACCTCATCGCCTTTCCCGACTGCGCCGCCCGCCGCGTGCGCCCTGCCGCCCCAGCCGATACCGCCGGTGGGGAACTGCTACAATATCCTGGCCAATGGTAACTTCGAAACCGGCGTGTTCTCACCGTGGGAGGCAGGGCAGTCACCCGTTCCCGCGCAGATTGTCGCCGGCCCGAGCCAGGGCAGCGTCTGGTCAGCCCTTTTGGGGAATCCGCCTAACAGCGGCAACCCCAACACGCCTAGCTATTCGTCCGTGCGCCAACTGGCCGGCATCTCCCCCGATGCACTGTCGGTCACCCTGCGCTGGCGGACGCTGGAGAAGACTCAGGAGACCGCAAGCGAGTCACCCGGCCGAGAACAGGATCGCCACGACGTTGTGCTGCTTTCGGAGCAGCTGGACACGGTGGAAATCCTCAGCCGCTCGCGCTGCAATTTCGACACGTGGGTTACGCGCCAGGTCGACATTTCCCGCTATCGGGGTCAGACGCTCTACGCCTACTTCAACGCCTACAACGATGGCAACGGTCAGCGCACCTGGCAATACTTGGATGACGTCGAACTCGTCGTCTGCTATCCGGAAGGCGTCACGCCCGGTCAGCCGCAGCCGCCGGTACCGCCGCAGCCGCCCTACCCGCCGCCTTGTGGCGTACCGTCGCAACCCCAGCCCCAACCGTGTCCCTATGCGACTGAACAAGACTCCATCTTGATCATTACGCCGGCTGCAGAAGCGGCCGCTTCTGCAGCCGCGCCCGCGGAAATTGTCATCGGCGCACCGACCATCGTCGCCCAAGAACCGGTCTTCACCCCCTTCTTTGCCGTGGAGCCTCAAATCGATACGCCGCTGGTAACCGCTACGCCCATAGAGATCGAAGCGCCTACACCGCTGCCGACGGAAACGGCCTTGGCAACAGCAACACAATTGCCGACGGCAACCGACACGCCTCTGCCAACGGCAACTGCCACGCCCATGGCGACGGAGATTTTCCTGGAAGCGCCGAGCGCAACTGTACCCCCGCTGCAAGAGCCTGTGAGCGGCGCTGGGCTGGACGCAGCCCGCCTTGCCCGGGTTCCCCTGGGCTGTACCGAATTAGTCCGGGAAGGGGATTTTGAGGGAGCGACCGATGGTTGGCTCTTGACGCCTGTAATCGGCGGCGCCGTCGGACTAGAGACCGGAGTGGTGCACGATACGAAAGGCGGCCTGCGCTCCTTGCGGATCGGTAACTTGGCTACCACCAACCTGTCCTCCTTGAGCGCAGCCGAACGCAATATCGAACTGCCCGAAGACTTTGCCAGCCTGGTGTTGACTTTTGACTACCTGGTGCAGGCTGGGGGCCCCCAGGAGATGTGGGGCAATCAGCGAGCCGATGTCTACTACATGCAGTCAGGTCAACTGGCGCGCCGGGTCCTCAATAAGACGGAGAATGACTCCGAGTGGCGGATCGGTGAGGAAGACCTCAGCGCCCTGGCCGGCCAACCCGTGCGCCTGCGCTTTAGCGTAACCGACGAAGGCGGCGGCACGGTCCTCTATGTCGACAACGTTTCGATTCTGGCTTGTCAGAAGCTGGAGGTGCCCACCGGAACTGCTTCCGAGGGCCGGGGCCAAGTCATCGTTGAAGCGCCCACCGCAACGCTGCCGCCGGTCACGAGCAGTAATGGGGAAATCGTTTCGGCAGGCTACCTGCTGTCCGGCGAGTGGATTAACACCCGCGTATTCCGTCTGGTCGCCATCCTCTTCAGCATTCTGGTAATCATCCTCTTCGTGGTGTGGGGGTTGAACAACGCCTCGCGCCGGCGCAGAATTTAGCAAATTCCGGCAGAAATCCTCAGGTCCGGCTCAAGATATTTGGGCCGGACCCGTTCTTGTTGAACCGCTGCCCGTTTGTGACTTGTGGAACGGTCATCACTTGTCCGGCGTTAGGCGCTGCGTTATACTCGCGAGAAGATTACGATCGCGTTGCCGTCTGGCAAAGCGACCCGGCGCAGAGTCCTGCCAACAGGAAGCACCCACTTCATGTCTGTGATTTGTCCGGAAGAGCCAATTTTGCTGTCAGAGACAGCAAACAATCCCAGTTCCCTCACAACCGTCGTCTACGGGCCTGATACCGTCCAAAGTGGTTTCGACGCCCTGGTCGGCGAGTGGAACGCGTTGCTTCAGCGCAGCCGCTTCCACTCGATTTTTCTCACCTATGAATGGCAGACCACCTGGTGGCGCTGCCTGGGCACGGGCGAACTCTGGATATTGGCCTTCCGCAGGCCCGAGAATGACGAATTGGTGGGCATCGCGCCCCTGTTTCTGGTGGAGCACACGGAGCCCGAACTCGCCGGCCGCCGCCATTTTCACCTGGTCGGCTGTATCGAGGTAAGCGATTACCTGGATCTCATCATGGCCCGTACGTGGGAACGGGCCGTCTACTACGCCTTGCTGGCCTGGCTGGACGGACCGGATGCGCCGGCCTGGGATGCCGTTGACCTGTGCAATCTGCCGGAAGATAGCCTGTCCTACCGCGTCTTGCCGGACCTCTCCCTGGAGGCCGGGCACGACGCCGAGGTGATGCAGGAAGATGTGGCGCCCCAGTTTGTGTTGCCCATGCACTATGAGCAATATCTCCTGGAGCAGGTCGAAAAGAAGCAGCGCCACGAGATCCGGCGCAAGCAGCGGCGCGCCGAGCGAGAGGCCGCCGTGGGGTTCACGATCGTGGGACTGGAGGCAATATCCCCCGCCGTTCTGGAAGGCGAGGTCGACGACTTCATCGCCCTCCAAAAGGCCAGCGCAACCGACAAGGCCGAGTTCATGACGCCGGAAATGCGCCGCTTTTTCATCGCCATTGCCGGAACCATGGCCGAAGCAGGCTATCTCCGTCTCTGTTTTCTGACCCTGGATGGCCAGAAGGCGGCCACGCTTTTCGCCTTTGAGTACGACCGCCAGTTCCTGTTGTATAATTCCGGCTATGACCCGGATGCATTTGCCCACTTGAGCCCGGGCTGGGTGATTCTCAGCTACGCCATTCAGTATGCGATTGCCGTCGGCTGCACCAAGTTCGACTTCATGCAGGGCGATGAGGAGTACAAATATCGCTTCGGCAGTGAGGATTATCGGGTCATGCGTACGCAGATCCGGCGGGGCCTGGGGGATTGAATCAGCGTCTCTCGCCTGGCCATTGGGCACGGGGCGAGCGCCGGAGCGGATTCTCATATTTCGATTGGGGACGAGACGTGGACCAAAACGGCAAACCCAAAAACAACCGGGAGCGTGCCGCTGAGCGCGCCTACCAGCCTGAATATGGCGAAGCGCGTCGCAAGCCGGCCGCCAATCGGGAGGATCCGTTCAATACCTTGGCTTGGCTGGCGGAAGGCGCGGCCGGCTTTCTCGATGAACTGCGGCGCAGCGATCTGGGCCTGTCCGAAGATTTCTGGGTCCACGCCGATGCCGCCAAACGTGAGGGATTGCTGGCCCTGCGCGCCGTCCTCGACGAGTGGATTGAGCGGGGTGCGGTCGAGTCCGAACGCCAGGCCGACCGGGCAAAACGACGCGAGCGGCGTGGCGGCATAGACATCGATTTTTAGGAGGATTCGGTCACTGTATCCGGGATTTCGGCCGGGACGGTGACCGTTTTTTCATTGCGGATGGTGACCTGACCGGGGCGCCCGCCGGTCAGGCGGCTGACAAAGCGGCAGCGGGTGAGCGCAACGTCGGCCGCCCGCTCATTGCGCAGGCTCGAGTAGTAGCCGGCCAGCTGGGCGGCGGCCGCAATGGTGGCCTCGTCCGGGTCGGCGCCCCGCCGGCGAATGACCACGTGGGAGCCGGGCGCATTGCGCACGTGGAGCCACAGGTCGTCCGGGTGGCTGTGCCGGAAGGTGACGGCATCGTTCTGGCGTGCATTGCGACCGACCAGGATTTCGAAGCCCGTGGCGCTTTCAAAACGGCGGGGACCGGCCGGCGCGCCGCCGGCCCTGGCCGGACGCTTGCGAGGCTTTCCGCTCTTCACCCCCAGCTTGTCCAACTCTCGCTGGACCGCGGCAATTTCGGGCTGATTCTCGGCCCCGTCGAGGTCAACCGCCAACTGCTCTAGAAACGCCAGGTCTCCTTCCAGGGCACGCCGGCGCCGGGGAATGAACTCGGCGGCCCGTTCCAGCTTTGCCGCCCGCTTGAACATTTGTTGCGCCTGTTCCACAGGGCTCTTGCGCGAGTCCAGCGCAATGACCAGCGTCTCTTCGCCCAGATCGATTTCCAGCGCAGTCTGCCGCGGTTGGACCTGACTGGCCAGGGCCAGCAGCCATTCCGCGTCCCGCCGCAAGGCTTCGGCCGCGCCCGGCGCCGGCTCATCGGCCGCCAGGGCCGCCAGCTGCCGCTCAAGTCGCGTACGGATCTGGCGCATACGATTGGTGACTGCGGCGCGCTGCGCGGCGTAGGCATCCGGGCGTCCTTGAACACGGTCTTCGCCGGCAGCCCGCGCGGCGTAGTAGCGTTCCAGCGCCTCACTCATGCTCGGGGTGGGCACAAACTCGCCCCGAAAATGGACCGCGTACGGGGCAAAGCCCAGCGGCGCCTCGTGCTCCACAGCAATCCCGGGCGTCCACCCCCCGTCGCGCACAGGCAGCCAGAGGGACTGGAGCGCTTCCGTCAGCTTGAGGAGATCGGCCGCCGCGGCCGGCGCGTTGGCGTCACCGGTCGTACGCCAGGCCAGTTCCCGGGCCTGGGTTGGGCTGACCCCGGCAATCCGGTCGACCAGCGCTCGCCAGAGCTTGCCCTCGGCGGTCGCGACGCGGCCAAGCTCCGCATAGTAGTCAGGTCGGCCGTCATCCAGCGGCGGCAGCTTCTCCACGGGCGGCAGAGGGACATATTCCTGGCCGGGCATGAGCGTGCGCCGGCCCTCGCCCGGCCGCACGCGGTGGAGGCAGTCGAGGATGCGCCCCGCGGGCGTGCGCAGGATGAGGTTGGCAATTCTGCCCAGCGGTTCGAAAACGAGAACCGTCTCGCCCGTCTCCGGCTGGGCGAAGTGAAAGGCGACCATGCGCTCCGTCGGGTCCGGCTGGGCCACGGCGGTCAGCCGCGCGCCGCGCACATACTTGCGGAGCAGCAGCAGCAAGGGCGGCTGCGCGTCGAGGCCCCGGCGTAATTTCTCGCGGCTCACGTAACAATATGAGCCATTGCGATCGGCGTTGAGCAGCAAATAGTGCCGCGCCTGATTGGCGTAGATCTCCAGACCGACGCTGTTCTCATCGACCATGAGCACCTGCTGCACCCGCCCGTCGGCGATGGTTGCCTGCAGTTCGGCCGTCATGCACGCCAGCGTCAACGCATCAAAATGCACCAATACCCTCCGCTTCCGCAGTGTCCCAATCTGCATGAAAGTCGAAAACGCCCCACGGCCACACCAATAACAATTCAAAATTCATCATTCAAAATTATCTATTCTTTCGGTTCCAACCCCTGTTGTCGCCACGACCGGGCCATCACCGGCTCGCGCCCCTCCATGGTCCCGCCGACGGCGAAGTAGCGGCTGATGCTTTCATACCAGTCGCGCTTGACGCTCATGGCCGCGTAGGCTGCGTCGAGGTCGGCTTCGGTGAATTCCTCGCCGTAGCGGTTCTCAAAGAAGCACTGCTCCCGGGGCACCCGGGGGCGCACGTTGGGAACCTGACTTTCGTCGGGCACGCCGATGCAGAGACCGTAGAGGGGCAGCACGCCTTCGGGCAGATGGAGTTCCCGGGCGATGACGTCCGTGTTGTTCTGCACCGCGCCGATGTAGCAGGTCCCGTAACCCAGCATCTCGGCGGCGACGAGCATGTTCTGGGCTACCATGGTCGTGTCACTCGTGCCGTAGATGAGGGAGATGCGCGCCTCCATGCCCCAATCGCCGCCCCGGTGCTCGATGAGCAGCCGGAGACGATGGACATCCAGACAGCAGATGAAGAACTCGGCCGCATCCCGGATCTGCTGCTGATTGTTGCAGAGGATTGCCATGCGATCGCGCAGGCTCGGGTCGGTGATGCGGACGAAGCTGTACATGTGGCCCTGGGCATCGGTCGGCGCCCGACGCCCGGCCTCGATGATCAGGTCGAGATCGCCCGGCTTGAGGGGCGCGTGCTTGTAGAAGCGGATGGTGCGATGCTCGCCAAAGACGGCCAATGAAGGCGGGAAGTAGGGCAAATCGAAAGCAGTCACGGATGATTCCTATCGCTGAGAGATAAGTGAATTGGTAGCGAATCAGCTTCTAATCCGATAGAACGCGGATGTACCGGATTGGGCGGATGTCAACGGATTCTTTTTGGCTTTTATCCGCCCAGTCCGCGTACGATCAAGGATAGGCTGTATGGTTGCGTCAATTGTAAATGATGGCACGCGGATCACGCGGATCTGGTTGATTATCGCGGACGATTGGAGATCTATCGGTGTGAATCCGCCCAATCCGCTCCATCCGCGTTCCATCATCAATCGGATTTGGCTCGCTTGGGGCCTGTGCTATGATCGGTTCAGCTTCTACTTCCATTCCGTACCGCCTGGCGTGCCATGGTTCAAGCGATCACCTTCGATTTTTGGGATACCATTGCGATCGACGACTCGGATGAGCCCAAGCGCGCGGCCTTGGGCCTGCCGGGCAAGGCTGAAGCGCGCATTGCGCTCTTTGCCCGTCACGTCACCCGCTATCATCCCGAGATTGCCTATGAACAGGCGGCCGCGGCCTACGCCTATGCCAACCAGCGCTTCCGCAGCGACTGGCACGACGAGCACCGCACCCCGGGCGTGACGACGCGGCTCTCCTATGCCTACGAATATCTGGGCCTGAACCCGGAACCGGGCCACTACGCCAAACTGGTGCGCGAGATCGATGAACTGGTCCGCGACATCGAGGCCATGGAGATCCGCATTGCGCCCGATTTCGCTCCAGGCGTTCATCAGGCGCTGGATGAACTTTCGCGCAGTTACACCCTGGGCATCATCTCCGATACCATCCATACCCACGGGCGGGGCCTGCGTCACTTGCTCCAGCAGCAGGATCTCCTGCGCTACTTCAGCTACTTCATCTTCTCCGATGAAGTGGGCGCGTCAAAGCCGTCAAACCTGGTCTTTCGCAAAGCCATGACCAGCCTGGGATTGGGCGCCCGCCAGGTGGTTCACATCGGCGACCGGGAGAGCAACGATGTGGCCGGTCCCCTCTCGGTGGGCATGTGGTCGATTCTCTTCACCGGGATCATCGATCGGGGCAGCGCGGAGACCCGGGCCCATGCCATCTGTCGCAGCTATGCCGAGCTGCCGGGCATTGTCCGACGTCTGCCATGAGCGAGCCGGCCGCTGGCGCAATCCGCACCCTGGCCGAGCGCTTCAGCGCGGCCTTTCCCCTGCGTGCGGAGGGCCCGCGGACGGTCGGGCGGGAGGCCGAATACCCCATCGTCACGGCGACGGGCGAGGCCGCGGACCTGCGCCGCCTCTGGGATGCGCTGCTGGCCTATGGCGACATGGAGCCCGTCTACGGCGCCAGCGCCCAGGGCCGCCCCGACATGATCGTCAGCCTGACCGGCCCGGATTTTACCTACGCCCTGGAAGTGGGTGTCGGCACGGTGGAGGTCAACACGCGTCCCTGCCGCAGTCTCTTCGAGATTGAGGCGATCATGGCCGAAGCCGTCGGCCGTCTGGTGCGTGCGGCGGCTCGCTTCGGCTGGCGAGTGCTGGGCTACGGCATCCAGCCGGTCTCGTCCCCGGCCCTGAACATCATGGCGCCCAAACAGCGCTATTTCGGCCTCTACCGGGCCATGGGCGCGCCGTGGCTCTGGTACACGGTGACGGCCAGCGACCAACTCCAGGTCTCGCTCACCCGGCCCGAAATGGTGGAAATGCTCAACTTCACCAACTTGATGACGCCGGTCCTCATCGCCTTCTGCGCCAATTCGCCGATTTTTCAGGGACGGCTCAGCCCCTTCTGCAGCGCGCGGGAGGGGCGCATGGCCGAGATCTACGCCAACGAGCACCGTCACGGCATGCTGGCCCGCCCCGTACGCGACATGGTCGACTTCGTGGCGAGCATGTCCGAGGCCACCTACCTAATCGTGCGGGGCAACAGAGAGATATTCCCCAGCTCCGAGCCCTTTACGGCCTATTTGGCCGAGCATGGGGCCGATTACGACGCCTTTCTCTTTCACGAGCACTACATCTGGAACAGCGCCCGCCTGCGCGCGGCCTACGGCACGGTGGAGATCCGGCCCGCGTGTCAGCAGCCCTGGCACGAGCATATGGCCGTCGCCGCCCTGGGGCTGGGCCTGGTGGAGGGGATGCCCGCGGTGGATGCCTACGTGCGGGACGTCCTGGGGCCGGATTACTGGTCGATCATGCAGACCTATCATCAGCAGGTCATTCGCCACGGCCTGCGCGCGCCGGAACCGGGCCCCGGCTTTCTGACGCGCATCCTGGACCTGGCCGAAGGGGCGCTGGCCGGCCGGGGGCTGGGCGAAGAGGCTTTCTGCGCACCCCTCCGCCGGCGGCTGGAGCGCCGCATGAATCCGGCGCAACAGGCCCGGCGCATCTTCCTGAGCGACGGAATGACCGGCCTTCTGCGCACCTCCGCCATTGCCGCGGCGGCTACCAAACCCCCAGCCGAGTGAAGGTCTCGGCATAGGTCGCGCCCATCTTCTCACCGCCCGCGCGGTCCAGCTTCTTGAGCCACTCCAGGCTCTCTTCGCCCTTGGGAAACTGGCTGTGGTGGGCCATGCAGGCGGCCAGCTTGGTGGCGTAGACGTCCCCTACGTCGACGTAGATGTGGGGCGCGCGGTCGGTGGAAAAGAGGAAGACGCGTTCGATCCGGCAAAGCTCTGCACCGGCCTCGGCCAGCTGTTCGGGCCGGTAGAGGGGCATCTTGGCCGGCATGTACGCGTCCAGAGCCGCCTGTCCTGCCGCCCGGTGATCGGGATGGATCTGGCCCGTCCAGAAGGGGTCGAAGGTCATCAATGTGTCTGCCCGGGTGATGCGATAGAGGCGCGCAATCTGGGCGCGCACCTCCAGATCGGGCAGCAGCTCGCCGTCATGATGACCCAGGTTGAAGGTCTGTTCGATGCCCAGGGTTGCGGCCGCGGCCTCGGCTTCGGCCAAGCGCGCGCTCGCCAGCGCCGGCTTGACGATGCGGCCGTCCTGCGCGCCGATGTCGCCCAGGGTGCAATTGACTGAAAAGACGGTGACGCCCCGGGCGGCGAGCCGGGCTACCGTCCCGCCGCAGAGACATTCCAGGTCATCCGGATGGGCCGCGACGACCAGAAGGCGCTCCACGTCGTCAAAGGCCTCAAAGCCATGCCATGCGTCGGTCATGCGGAAATCCCCCTCTGGTTGAAAGGTGTCGTGTTTTTAAGTCGTCCGGCCGACCCGTTCGCATGAAGGCGCGCTCACTGGACGGGGCGGTGTGGGGGACATGTTTCCTCGCTTGTCCCGCTCGCCTTACCCTCCGCGTTTCCTCACCTCAAAATTCGCAAAGGCCGCGGCCAGGGTGTTGGCCGCCGCGCTGACCATCGCCGGTTCGACCCAGACGCGCACGTCGTAGAAGCAGGCGCCCGCGCCCATGTCGGCTTCGTCTTGCGGCGTGACCTGGTTGATGTTGCAACCGTCGGGGCTGAGCTTGGCCCACCAGATGCCGGGCGCGAGGACCGTGCCGGCCATGATGGCGTCGGTCACCCGGGCGGTCAGGGCGACGCTGCCGTGCTCGTTGCGCAGCTTGACCCGCGTGCCGTCGCCGACGCCCCGGGACTTGGCATCATCCGGGTGGATCTGGACCAGGGGCTCGCCCTCCCGCTGGAGCAGGCGCTCCACGTTGGCGAAGGAGCTGTTGAGAAAGGCATGGGCCGGGGGCGAGATGCAGAGGAGCGAATCGTCATTCGCGGTTTCGCTCCCATCGGACGCAGCGTCCGCTTCGTGGGCCATCCAGTTGGGCGGGGTGAAGGTCGGGAGCGGGTCGTAGCCGTGGTCGGCCATGCTCTGGCTGTAGAATTCGCACTTGCCGCTGGGCGTGGGGAAGTCGCCGTGGGCAAAGGGCAGCCAGGGGTCGGGCAGGTTGAGGCGCACAAAGCCGTCTGCTTGCAGGCGCGCCCAGGTGATGGAATCGAACTCGGGCTGTTGCTGGACGTCCACAAAGGCGCGCAGTATCGTCTCGTCGTCTTCCGCAAAGCAGGGCTCGCTGTAGCCCATGGCCCGGGCCAGGCGCCGGAAGATCTCGCTGTTGGGCAGGCTCTCGCCCAGGGGCGCGATGGCCGGCCGGTTCAGGGCGAAGTAGAGGCTGCCGTAGGGCTTGTGGAGATCCCAATGCTCGAGCTGGGTGGTGGCCGGCAGAATGTAGTCGGCATAGTCGGCCGTGTCGGTCTGGAACTGCTCCAGGACCACGGTGAAGAGATCGTCGCGCCGGAGCCCTGCGCGCACGGCCGCCTGGTCGGGCGCGACCGCGGCCGGGTTGCAGTTGTAGACGATGAGGGCCTTGACGGGCGGGCCCGCGTCGATGGGTTC
>CAYZLP010000054.1:0-12532 GCA_964478635.1 uncultured Caldilineaceae bacterium | reverse complement strand
AATGAAGACGCAAAAAGACGACATTTTGTATTGTGACCGCTGTGGCATCAGTTTTCTCTGGTCGCAGGAAGAACAACGTCGCGCGGAGGCGAAACCCAATCTCTGCCCGGGGTGTCGCTATGCCCTGCCTGCGTCCGATCGAGAACGTGGACTGGTCAAATGGTACAACCCGCGCAAGCGCTATGGTTTCATCGTGCGTGCAGACGGGCCCGAAGTCTTCGCCCACGGCTCCGAATTGGGTGGAGCAAGCCGTCTCTTTCCGGGTGACCTGGTTGAATTTCAAGTAGGTCAGAGTGAGCGGGGACCGATCGCCCGTGCGATTAGGGTAATTCAGGAGGAGCGGGAAGCGGGCAGGAGTTCGTCGACCAAATCATCGTAGGCTGCGGCAACTGGGCGCCAGTCGAAACGGTCGACGACGTGGGTGCGCAGGGAAGGCGGGGCCGGCCGCGGCGCCAACAGCCGGCGTCGGGCCATGGCGAAGAGCGCGGCTTCGTCTCCATACAAACAGGCTGGATGGAGCGCGGACGGGATCAGTTCCGGATAGCTGAGGCGATTGGGCAGCAGGGGGAAGGCGCCTGCTGCAACAGCTTCCAGGATGCTGATGCCGAAGAATTCATGCTCGGCCGTGCTGATGACGAGATCGGCCTGCCTCAACAGTTCCCGATAGGCGCGCCTTGAACCCACGTACCCCCAATGCACGATGCGATCCTCCAGCCGTACGCGGGCGCGCTCGAATTCCGCCGGTATGTTGCGAAAGTTCTCGCCGGCGACGGCTACCCGGAACGAAACGCCGCCCGCCGCCAGACGGTAGAGCAAGTCAAAAAATCGGTCAGGGCGTTTGTCGAATTCCCAACGCTGGTTCCACAAGACGAGCGGTTCGGCCGAGCTTGACGCGGCTGAGTTCCGCTGCGTGATGGCCGCGGCCTCAATACCCACCGGGAGCACCCGGCTCCTGCCGGCGGCCGTTTCGACCAGCTGCGGGTGGTTGTAGTCGGGAAAATGTTTGAGGAGGCGCGGTGCTTCGTCAAACCAGCTCTGCATATGATAGCGACTGTTGAAGAGGATATGGTCGGCGCACAGCTGGCTCAGCCAATTGATCATGGCATAGGTCAGATCCTGCTTCTCGCCCGGCCGCCACGGATAGGTAAGCTGATTTTCGTGCATATAGAGAACGATCGGGATCGACGGCGCCAGACGGCCGCGTACCAGGCCCAACCAGGCCGGAAGGTTGACCATGTCGGTCGCAAGGATCAGATCGGGTCTTTCACCGGCCGCCAGCCGCTTTCGGGCTTGCTCGGCCAACTCCACGGCGCCGCCCTGCATGCGCCATTTCCAGAAGCGGCCCGCCATGGTCAGCAGTTCGACACGATGGCGGCTGTGGCGGCGATAGCCATCCGCCCACGCGCGGTGGCTGCCCGTGTGATAGGCGGACAACAGCCAGATAGTGCGGGCGGGGACGGGTTCCTGAACGCTCATAGCTGCATGGTACCACAACCGCGCCTGTTGGCCTGCAGTCGACAACAAGGGTCATTCTATATTTCAGCCCCTCTTTTTTGATCCAATCGTCTTGCTATGCTAGACTATCTGATGGTCTGTGACGAGGGCCCGATCGTGGCCCTCGTCGCTTTCTGCTCGCAAGGCGGTCTTGCGGGCATCTCCAGAGAAAGCAGAAGGAGTACTTTGTGAGCAGTAAAGGGAAAGAACGACACGAGTATGAGCTGGTCTACATCGTACAGCCTGAGGTAAGCGATGACGCTTTGACGAGCTTCAACGAGCGCGTCACGGAGCTGATTGGCGCTCAGAATGGCGAAGTAACTGGCACTGAGCTGTGGGGCAAACGCACGCTTGCCTATCCGATCAAGAAGCAGTTTGAGGGCCACTACGTCTTGCACCGTTTCGAGATGGCGCCGACCGGTACGCCGGAACTGGAGCGTATGCTGCGCTTCTCGGAGGACGTTCTGCGGTATCTGGTCATTCGCACGGACGAATAAGTCGGCGCAACGTAATCTATACGAGCCCTAAAGGAGACAAGATGAGCGAGCAAGTGAATCCCACCAACGAAGAAAACGAAGAGACTGTCGAGAGCGTTGTCGAGAGCGTTGAAGAGACGGCTGCTGAGAGCGTAGCTGAGGTGACCCGAGAGGTCGAAGCCAAGGCCGCGCCTGTTGCCAAGAAGGTCGCGTCCCTGTCCGATGATGACGACGATTACGACGGCGACGACGACGATGATGAGTATGATGACTACGCAGACGATGACGAGGTCATCGTGCGCGAGGTTGATGGGCCGGCTTCATACGCCCCCCGCGAAAAGCGTGGACGCAATCAGCGCGTGGGCAGTGACATCAAACTTGAAGACATCGATTATAAGCGCGTTGCCGTGCTGACCCGTTTCCTGGACCCCCGCGGTCGGATTCTTTCCCGGCGCAAGACCCGCGTCAGCGCAAAGATTCAGCGCCGCGCCGCGAAAGAAATCAAGCGGGCCCGCCATCTGGCTTTGCTTCCCTACACGGCTGAGCAGACTCGGATCACTCGCAAACGCGGCAGGTAAGTCGGGCCATGGCCAAGAAAAAACGCAATCAAGAGCAGGAAACTCGCGAACTCACGCGCAAGGAACAGCGTGTGCGCGCGCGGGATCGGGAACGCAATCGCAAACTGTTCCTCGGCGTTGGGATCACGCTGGCTATTGTGGCCGCCATCCTGATCATCGGCCTCGTGGCAGAATTTGTGGTCAAACCCAACAGCGCCGTGGCCCAAGTCGGCGACGAATCCATCATTACCAAGGATTTCCAGAAGCGAGCCCGTTTTCAGGAAAGCCAACTGCTAAGCCAATATCTGCGCCTGCAGGAGCTGGAACAGCAGTTCGGCGGCCAGGGCATCTTCACGTCGCAACTGAATCAGCTCCAGGCGACCCTGACCAGCCCCTTTGCCCTCGGGGCGGATGTGCTGGATCAGATGATCGAAGAAATCGTGATTGCCGATGCCGCTGCGGAACGGGGCATCGAGGTCACTGAAGCGGAAATCGATGAGGCCCTGCGCGAAGAGGTGGCGGCCGGTCAGGGTGCAGTGACCGAGCCCCAGGCAACTGCCACCGCGGTGGCAGTTGCAGATGCGACGGCTACTGCCGCGAGCTGGACGCCGACGCCGACAGCAACGCCCGACGAAAGCAGCGTGATCACGGAAACCGTTGAGCTACCGACACCCGAACCCCTGCCGACGCAGCCGATTCTCGATGATGCCGGCTATCAAGAGGGGCTGGTCACGCTAGGCGAAAATCTGGCGGACGTGGCCAACATGAATGTCGACGAATATCGCGCGATTGTGGCGGCCCGGTTGCTGCGTGAGAAGATGCAAGAGGCAATCGCAGCCGAAGAAGTCACGACGACTGAAGAACAGGTCCGCGCCCGTCACATTCTCCTGCGGACGATCGAACCGGCACCCGAGGCGGAAGGCGATGCAGCCGGCGATCCCACGCCGGAGCCTACCGAACTGCCTGAAGGGGCGCCGACACCGACGCCGACGCCGGAACCGCGCGATAGCGAGGAAACCCGGGCCCTGGCCGAGGAACTGCGCCAGCGCATCGAGGATGGGGAAGATTTCGCCGAGATTGCTGCCGAATACAGCGACGATCTCAGCAATGCAGCCGACGGCGGCGATTTGGGTTGGTTCGGCCGCGGGATGATGGTGGCGCCCTTCGAGGAAGCCGCCTTCGACCTGGAGGTCGGTGAGATCAGCGAACCGGTGGAAACCGATTTCGGCTGGCATCTCATTGAGGTGCTGGAAAAAGACGATGCCCGCCCCAAGGATGAAGGGACGATTCAGCAAGAGTCGGCCCTGGCCTTTGAGGAGTGGATACAGGCCCAGATCGCAGACCGGAACGTCGAACGCCCGAACAATCTGACGTCCGTGATACCGGGCGATGTGGGCGAGAATTTCTTGACCCAGCCGGTGGCACCGATTCTGCCGACGCCCCTGAACTAATAAATCTCGGCGGAAATGAACGCCCAGTTTCTACCAGAGCTAGGAGTGCCGAATTTCCGCTGGAGTACTGGTGCTGAGCAGCGTCGAAGCAGTCAAGCCGAAATGTACCAGACAAGCGGGCGTTACCGTGTCGCAAAAGAGCCAGGCTTCTTGACGAAGCCTGGCTCTTTTAGTGCGGCTCATCCTCCGCCGCCACTCGCTCCACATAGGCACGCAGTTCGGCGTCGTGTTCAAGCGTATGTTTGATCATGTGCCGGAGCAGCGCAGCCAGCGAAAGCGTGCGCTCGCCTTCCGGATATGCCTCGGCAAGGGCGTGGGCGTCCAGCCCGCCGGCAAAGCTGACCATGCGTGCGCGAGCGCCCTTCGCCTCGGTGAGGATGCTCGCATATATCCGGTCGCCATCGCTGAGCATGCGCGCATCATTGTCTTCCCCGGGGCGGGGGAAGCCGATTTCGGCCGAGCTGCCCTCCCGGGCCGCTTCCATGCGTCGGGTTTGATAGTCATCCCAAAACGCAACGTGGGCGAGAATCGTCTTGGGCGTCCACCCGCCGGCCAGCGGCGCCCCCTCGATTTCGTCCGACGTCAGCCGATCGTATAGGGCAAGCAAGCGGGCAAAACTCGCCTCAAGCTCTGCCGCGTAATCCGGTCCGGTCTGCATCATTGTGTCTCTTCCTTGCTCCCTTTGTTGACTCGCACAATGTGCATTAAAGTAGAGCGCATGAACATCAAGCCAAAACCGCTGACTGCCATGGTCGAGTGCGCCGGTTGAGCGTCTAAGCTCCCACCGGAGACACTGTCGCAGGTCGTGCGGCATCTAGCCGGCTTCTTCCCGGCAACCGAATACGAAGACGTGCTGGTCGGCTTGGGCGAACCCGACGATGCCGCCGTCTACCGGCTGGATGAGACGCGGGCCCTGATCAAGACGACCGACTTCTTTACACCCATTGTCGACGATCCGTGGACGTGGGGCGCGATTGCCGCGGCCAACGCCATGAGCGACGTCTACGCCATGGGCGGTGAAGTGCTCTTCTGCCTGAACATTGCCGGCTTCCCCGAGGGCATGACCGGCGAACTGGTCAGTCAGGTCTTTGCCGGCGGCGCCGTCAAGGTCAAAGAAGCAGGAGCGGCCATCGCCGGCGGTCACACGGTAACCAACCCCGAACCTTTTTATGGCTTGAGCGTTACGGGTCTGGTTCACCCCGAACGAATCATGCGCAAAGGCGGCGCGAGGCCGGGCGACCGGCTTTACCTCACCAAACCACTGGGAACCGGCATCATTACAACGGCCGCCAAGTTAACCGGTCCGGCCGCAAGCAGCGCCGGACGCACTTGGCGGTGGCTGCGGGGCAAGCCTTCCATTCGCACAACTGACCTGGACGGTGCCATTCTTTCCATGCTGCGGCTGAATCGCTGCGCGGCCCATGCAGCCCAGGCAGCCGGCGTATGCGGAGCGACAGACATAACCGGTTTCGGCTTGCTGGGCCACGGCAGTGAAATGGCCCTGGCCGGCGGCCGCGAGTGCGGCGCGGGTCTGCGGATTCATGCCGATCAAGTGCCGGCTTTGGCCGGCGCCTTCGACTATATCGAAGCGGGCTTCCTCACACGCGGCAGCGAGCGCAATCCGGCCAGCTTCGGCGCCAATGTCCGCTTCGACCCGGCCGTCACGCCTGCACAGCGTACGCTCCTCTGGGAAGTCGAAACAAGCGGCGGCCTGCTCTTGGCCGTGCCTGAAGGGAAGACGCAGCTTTTTCACGAGGCCTGCGCCGCCCATCAACAGCCCGCATGGCCGATCGGCGAAGTCGTCGCGGGGCTGGAGGGCATCGAAGTCGTACGGGGTGATGGGCAATGATTGATTCGTGAGCGATGAGTGGCCGGTCCGTCTATCTCCTGCACCGGCTAGTAAATCCCGGCGGAAATGAATATAGAGTTTCTATCAGACGTAGGAGTGCCGAATTTCCGTCGTGGTATTTACGCCGTCTTATACTATGCCGCGCCGCCATCGGCCTTCGCCTCAACCTCAGCCTCCAACTCTGTCCCGACTATCATCTCCGCTTCGGCCAAATGAGGAAGGCCTAGGACCGTTTCAATGTCGTATTGCGCGCGACTCGCCAGATCGATGGGTTGGTCATCCGGGCCGGGCAGCACCGGAGCCAGGCCCGTAATATCGACGTGAATCGGTCCCGGATAGCGGGCCAAACGCCAGACGGCTTCGGTCATGCTTTCACCCAGACCGCCCTTCCAGACGGCAATCTCGAGCTCCCGGTAGTCGATGGCGACGGGCATATAGGCAATGCTGTAGGTCTGAGCCAGCTTGAAGACACCCAATTTGAACGGAAAGAGCCGCTCACCCAGCCCCAGCCGCCCTTCAGGAAAGATGACGATGGGCGGATCGGGATCTTCGTGAAAGGTGTCGGCGATCGAATTGACGGCGTTGCGCCGGGACTCGGTGTCGGTCCGGTCGACGAAGACCGTGTCGGCGGCCGCGGCCATCCAGCCGATGACCGGCCGGCGCTTGACTTCGATGGCGGCAAGGAAACGAACCGGCAGGACATCCAACAAGACGACGATGTCGAGATAAGAGCAGTGATTGGGGGCCAGAAACCCCCGGTGCTGGTAGAAGTCCTGGGGATTGGCGCAGGTGACCTTCACATTGAAAAGCCAGTTGAAGAAGCGCGCCATATAGACGCTCATCCAACCGGAAATGCCCGTAATCCCAAAGCGGATCGGGATCAGACTGGCCAGGAGGAAGAAGGGCGTGCAGACAATCAAAAAGACCACGATGACGCCGATACGCGTGGTCCCAAGCAATACTCGCATGGCACGGATCAGTTGGCTCGCTGGACGATGAGAGCATGTGTGGACGCATTGTACATCAGCCGCCCATGCGCGCCAAGCGGAGGAATTCCCCTACCGCGTCAACTCCCAGGCCAGGTGCTGCAACTCCGGCAGGATCAACTTCTCCATGGCCAAACGCACGGCATTGGAGGATCCCGGCATGCTAACGACTACCGTCTCACGATAGACGCCGGCCGTGGCCCGGCTGAGCATGGCGGCCGCGCCGATCTCTTCGTAGCTAAGCATGCGGAAAATTTCGCCAAAGCCGGGCAGCGTCTTTTCCAGCGCCCGGCTGATGACGTCGTACGTCCGGTCCCGCCGGCTGATGCCGGTGCCGCCATTGAAGACAATGATCTGGGCCTCCCCCGTCGCAAAATCGTCGAGGGCCTGCTGCACCTCGTCCGGCTCGTCCCGAACGATGCGGTAATCGACTACGGTGTGCCCTGCGGCTTCCGTGAGGGTGCGGATCAACTGTCCGCTCTTGTCCGTTTCCGCCGTGCGCGTATCGCTGACCGTGACAATGGCCAGGCGAATTTGCCCCTTTTCCTCGGCTTGGGCTCGATGGTCTTCAGCCGGCATTAGTAGAGATCTCCCGGGTGGATGACAATGGATTGTTCACCGACCGGCGCCATTCCGATTTGGCTGACCCCATCGGCACAGTGGACTAGATTGTACAACCGACTGTCCAGTGCTTCAACTCCGACAGTCGCCTTGGCGCTTTGGGGCAGTTGGCGATAGTTCAGACGAACATCTCCCGTATCGCTGAGGACCATCTGAAAGGTGGCAACGCCTTCAATGGCTGCTGAAGCCGGCGGCACCGCCTGAAACTCAACGACATAGCGCCCCTCCAGCGTGCGAAACGTGCTGATGCGGGCGCCATTGGCATTTGGTTCGAGATCCGATCCCCAGCCGTAAATGGCTTGACCGGGCCAATTGACGGTTGGCAAACAGCCATTGGGATTGGTTGATTCTGCTTCACCGCCCGGGAAGGTCATAAAGCCGTTGGCATGAATCCGCGTGTCGGTGTAGCTGCGGCCGCCAAAGGGAAAGAGGAAGGGTAGAGCAAGCTGCACCGACTGGTCACCGCTCAAATTGATGGTCGTGCGGCCTGCACCATCGGGCGCTTCCCAGCGAAAGGCGTCGGTCCCCTGAGGATTCGTTGGCACTCCGTTTAGGGCTGCAATGGGCGCATAGCGAACCTCGGTACCGTCCAGCAGCGCCATCTTGACATCGAATTCGCGTACCTCGGCGCCATCTCCCTCGCCCGACGTGAAGGTCATGCGGGCTGTGTATACGCCGGGCGGCAGAGCGCCGGGGGAGAGAGTCAGGCCGACCTCCGGCTGGTTGTGAAAGGAAGCTACGCCGGAGACCGATCGGGTGCTGTTGGGCCGGTCGGTGAAGACCAGCCAGGGTGCATCAGCCGGGCGGGAGAGCGTCCAACTGACGGATTCCCGGCTCTCGTTGTTGATGAACAATCGATGCTGAATTGGCGCCGTGCGCGGGGCGGCCGTCAGTCCGACATCACCGCTGCCAAGAACGGCACGGGGCGTCAGCAAAGAGCGCACGACCGCGTTTGTATCGAGCAGGCCTGCGCCCACCTCGGTCTCATCACCGGTGATTGGCGCAGCTGATGCGGTCAGTATCTGCCACAACCGGTCGGATGTCAGGGTCGGATCAATGGTCAGCAGGAGCGCAGCGGAGCCGCTCACCAGGCCGGAGGAAAAGCTGGTGCCGTATTTGTTGCAATACCCCTGCACACCACCAACAGTCGCGCGGCAAGGCAACCCGATCGGCCAGGTGCTGCCCAGGGGCTGGCTGCTTGTCCCGCCGGGCGCAGCCAGATCGACTTCGTTGCCCACGGCGCTATAGTAGGCGCGCTCGTTGGCATAGTCCGTGGCGGCCACAGCCATGACTTCCGGGTAGGCTGCCGGAAAGGTGACCGGCTCGGGATAGCGATTGCCCGCTGCCGCAACCAGCAGAACGTCGTTGTCCCGGGCAAAATAGATGGCCGAGTGGAGCAGGTAGTCCAGGTTGGCATTGCCCGGATTGTTGATGACGCTCGCGGGGATGGAAAAGCTCATGTTGACGATGTCGGCGTCATTCTCCGTCGCTGCGCGAATTGCATCTGCCGCATTGGAGATAAAGCCGTCGCCCTTGAAGTCAAGGACTTTGTAGGGATCGATAATCGTACTGGAAGCCATACCGGCAACGCCAACTCCGTTATTCAGCGTTGCGCCGATCAGACCGGCAATGTGCGTGCCGTGGCCGAAATCATCGACCGTAATCGGCTGCCCCCAGGCGTCACGCACATAAGATTTGATGGGCAGTACGCGACCGCCAAAGTCAGGATGTGTCGGATCCACGCCACTGTCGATGACGGCGACACGTACGGACTCTGAAGCCGTCGCGTATTCATTCACAACGGGCCAGGCCCGGCTCGCCATGACGCGCTGCAGGTACCACTGCTCACCCCGATAAAGGGGATCATTCACGACAAAAGGCGTTTCGGGTTCAGCGCTCTGGGCTGCCGTGATGACCCAGTTGGGCTGGGCAAAGAGCACGTTGGGATCTTGGTAGAGGCGGGCAATGGTTGCCCATTCCTGGCCGGGCGGCACCGTCAGCGTATAGCCGACGGGCGCTTTGCCGGTTGCGAACCGGCCGTCCAGCTTTTCCGCGCCGCGTACGTCCAGCGGTGCAACGCCGGTAACCGCCTCGGCCCGGGCCATGGCTTCAGGTGCGGCCGGCGCCTCACGCATGGCAACCAGCACTTCGCCGGGCTTGTAGTAGGTGCCGTCGCTTACGCGTAGCGCATCCGGAATCGAAGCCAGATCAAAGACTGCCCCAGAGGGTTGGGGAATGGTTTGGGCGAGCAGCGGTACTGCCGGCCCGCAAAGCAACATCACTACGAGCAGCAGGACGAAAGTCCGGCCGAAGAGAAGGGTTCTCCCGGGCAAACCGTTTGACGTAGGCAACAGTGTAGGCATGAATGAAAACTTCATCAGAAAAAGACGCTCCTTCAAGCGTAATCCTTCATGGACTCCGGACCGAGGATGCCTCCGCTGTCGGACCCCATTCTGTAACCCGTATTCAGCGGACAGGACGATCGCCGATCATTTCGGCATCGAGCTGTTCGAAGAATGTCTCCATGAAGGCATGGCGTTGCGCACCAATCCGGCGGGCGCTGGCCGTATGCAGCGTTGCATAGAGTCGCCGCAGCTTGTAGACATATTCATGGACCGGCGTATAGTCTGCACCGCGGGGCCTCTCAGCATGCCCGGGCACACTTCGCCAACTCTCGGTCCACAGACGGCTGTCGTGCGCGCCGGCAAAGGCAAAGGCCCGGGCTACACCGATGGCGCCCATGCTGTCCAATTTGTCGGCATCGTACAAACACTGGGCTTCCAGTGTCTGAGGCATGATCGACTGATCCCGAAAGCGGTGTGCCTCAATACAGTGAACGACGGCTTCAATCGTTTGGTTTCCAACACCGCGCCGGGTCAGAAAATCCCGGGCAAAGTCCGCGGCGGCCAGGTGATGAGAGCGGCGCGCCATGCCACGGCGGGACGAATCTTCTTCTTCCAGGGTGACCGGCACGTCATGCAGGTAGGCCGCGGTTCGCACGATGGCAACGTCCGCGCCTTCCCGCCGGGCAAGCTCCTCCGCCAGCGCGGCCACCCGGGCCACATGGTCGAAATCGTGGGCCGCATCGCCCTGCACGTAGAGCGAGCGCGCTTCTTCAATTGCAAGCATGGAAGATGGCGAGTTCATATCAAATTCCGTCTGCTGAATCGATCGTTTTCGTAAAAAAACGGCGGCCGGTCGGCCGCCGCAGTTATCCAATTTGCCCTGCACAGATCATGTGCCGTATGTGAGCGCCCCATGCCGGCCAGTCTTCAAAACGGGGAGGTAAGCTGAGACCAACGCTCAGTTCAACTGTGCCTCGGTCGGCGAATCGACGGGTAAGGCCGATGGTTTCTCCGCCTCGAACTCGCGCCGGCCGCGCATCCAGATCAGGCCGCCGGGAACGCTGACGACGTAGACGATAAACTGCTGCAGGAGGCCCACGGCATAGCCCAGGTCGCCGCCTGCGCCGATCAGGTAGAACATGATCGAAAACGCGCCCTGGCGTACGCCCAATCCGCCCGGAGAAAGGGGAACCGCCACCAACAACAGGACGATGATGGGGTTGATGACGAGCACCTCCAACAGGGAGATGGCGCCGGGTTCGATCGCGGCTGAAATCAACCAGATTTGGACGCTCGTCAGAATGACGATCAGAAGGCTGCCCAGGGCCGCAATGCCCAGCGCACGATACTCATAGCGGTAGGCGTTAAAGGCTGCGGCCAGCTTCTGCCAGATGGGCATGAACTTGTCAGAGAAGGGCAAAAGCCGGAGAAAACGCTCGGCCACGACCTTGACGCGGCGGCTCAACATGGCGGTCAGCACGGCGATCAGCACCAGGGTAATGGCGACGCTGCCCAGCGTCATGACGCGCATGGCCAGCAATTCTTCGCCGCTAAAGGCCGTACCGTCAGGCCGGCCGAAAAGCAGCATGGTCGACGAGGCAATGGCGGCCGAGAGCATGAAGACAAAGAGCCCCAGGAAGCGATCGATCAGCACGCTGGCCGCGGCATCGGCCGCCCGGTGCGTGTCGGAGGCCAGGGCATACCCGCGCATAACGTCGCCACCGACCTGGGCCGGCAGAAAATTGTTGAAAAATTCCGCCACCCATTGATAGGCCAGCAGGCGCTGTAGCGGCACGCGGATGCCCACTGCGCCGAGTAACACGCCCCACTTAATGCCGCTCATGGCAACCGCCGCGGCATAGGCTACCAGGGCCGCGCCCAGCAAAGCCTTGTTGGATTCTTTGATCTGCAGCCACAGCCCGGCCGGATCTTCCAATTTTGTGTAAAGGAAGAGCAAGAGCCCAATGCCAACCACCAACTTCAGCACGTTGACGAGGCGCCGCCGGTTCTGTTCCGAAAGAGAGTTCATAGGCAGCAAAACCATAGACCGCGGATTTCACCGATCGAGCGGATGCTGGCGGATTGTTTCACCAAAGCCAATCCGTCGTCATCCGGCCCAATCCATCCGATCCCCGGTCTACCCATCATTGTTTGGCTTGGGTTTGGGTCGAGACGGCGAAGGAGTTGTTCTGTCCTTCCGTCGCATGGCGCACTGACTGGACATCCTGTTTTTGGGTCCAGGCCATGTTCCAGACGACATGGCGATCCCGCTTGACCGCAAAGTCATACCAGCCCAAACCGCGACTGACGCCTTCGATCATGGCGAGCAGGAAAAGCACCCAGAGGAGACGGACGACGCCCCAGACTTCGTTGAACGCCACCCGGGCGACGCGCCGGTTTTGGATGCTGCTCACGGCATAGCCGTATTTATGCTTCAAATAGAGATGCCCGGCATGATTGCGCCGGCGCTGGCGGACGAAGTCGGTAACGGTCGTCGGACCCGTGTTATAGACGATGGCGTCCGGCGCATATTTGACCTGCATGCCGTGCTCGACGACGATGGCTTCCACAAAGGCTTCGTCCATGGCCACATCCGCCGGAATCTGATCGAAAACCTTGCGGAAGGCAACCATTTCACCCAGCCGCGGAATTTCCAGGCAGAGCTCGTGCTCCATGCGCAGGCGCAGATGGCTCAGCAAGCCGGCAATATGATCGGGCGTGTCCACCGCGACTTTCTGCGCGCCCACCATGCC